>JBBAWP010000005.1:0-44330 GCA_040397155.1 Candidatus Limnocylindrus sp. | reverse complement strand
GTTGCGAAGTTGATGGAGTTTGCCAACGCCCTCTTCCCATATCGCGGCAGCCCTGTTGCTGGCGGGGCAGCATGGAGCGAAGCCCTCGACTACCTCTTGTCCGCACTCGCTCCAATGGCCCCACACCTTGCCGAAGAGATGCACAGCCGCCTTCAGGCGGAACGAGGGACTGCCGTGAGCGACCCAGCGTGGCGCTCCATTCACCAGCGCAGTTGGCCAGTTGTTGATCCATCTCTCCTTACTGCGAGCACGCGTGAGCTCCCAATTCAGGTCAACGGGAAGCTTCGCGACAAACTCACCATCTCCGCCACCGCAACAGAGGCGGAGATTGAGGCGCTCGCACTCGCATCCGATAAGGTGAAAGTCGCACTTGAGGGTCGCCCCGTGAAGAAGGTCATCCACGCCGGTGGCCGCCTCATCAACATCGTTGGATAGGCAGGAGAAGAGCGGGAGGTTCATCGTGAACGAGAAGGTCAAAATCGGCGCACTCATCTGGCCACAGTTCACCGATTGGGCATCCATGCGCTCTATGGCCGTCACGGCAGATCGCGTCGGCTACGACAACCTCTGGACTTGGGATCACGTCTATCCAATCATCGGCAACCCAAACGGGCCAATCTTTGAAGGCTGGTCCACCCTCGTCGCATGGGCCGAAGCCACGAAGAACGTGCGCATCGGCCTGATGGTTGGCGCGAACACCTTCCGCGAGCCGGCGCTCACCGCCAAGCTCGCCACCACTCTCGACCACATCTCCGGCGGTCGCGCCATCCTCGGCATTGGCGCCGCCTGGTTTGAAGAGGAGCACCAGCACTTCGGCCTCAACTTCGGCGAGGGTTTTCCCGAGCGACTCCGCTGGCTCGGCGAAGCGCTCCCGATCATGCGCGGCATGCTCGACGGCACCGAACCAACCGCTACCGGCCCTCGCTACAAGTCACAGACGGTACGCAACCTCCCCGCACCAGTCCAGAAGCACCTGCCGATCTTCATCGGCGGTGGTGGCGAGCAGGTCACGCTGAAGCTCGTTGCCAAGTACGGCGACGGCAACAACGTTGGCGGCACGCCCGAAGAGGTTGCACATAAGGAGGAGGTGCTCCTGAAGCACTGCGCCGCTGTCGGCCGCAACCCAGACGAGATTGAACGCACCGTTGGGATCGGCACCGTGGTGATCCGCAACAACCCAGACGACGCACAGAAGATCTACGAGGCGCAGTTCGCTAGAAACGGCATCTCACCGCTCTGGGAGCGCCAGCCGGTTGGCACCGTTGACCAGATCGTTGAGCAGCTCGCCCCGTACGTGAAGCTCGGCTACAAGCACCTCGTTGCCGGCTTCTCCACCCCGCACGATGAGGAGTCCCTCATCCGCTTCGCCGAAGAGGTCAAGCCACAGCTGGAGAAGATCTAGCGGGGGTTACTCATCTAGTGCATTGACCGCGCTACCATCCGCGCATGGCCAAGCCAACGAATCCTGCGGTACTCCTCGCCTGGGGCGATGACCTCCTTCTGATCGAGGAGGCGGTTGATCTGCTCGCCAAAGGGCTGGCGGCTGGTGGGATGGGGGGACCAGATCGCGTACGCCTAAAGGCGGAAGGGCGCGGCTCTGGAAATGGGAGTGCGGTGCTTGCGGATCTGGCACAGCGACTCGCGACTGGTGGGCTCTTTGGCGGCGGAACGCTTGCGGTGGTCGCAGGGGCGGGTCGGCTCTCCGCAACGAAACAGTTGCGCGCCGGCGTCGCCGCTGCGCTCGCCAACATTGCGCCTGGGAATGCGGTCGCGCTGATTGACCAACGCGCGCGACGACCCAACCTAAAGGGGGCACGACCCGAAGGCCCGGGTGAGCTCGGCCTCCTTGTGCAAGATGTTGGTGGTGCCGTGGTGAACTGCATCTCACCAGGTCCTGGCGAACTCGCCTCATGGATCTTGCAGCGCGCACAGGCGGCGGGGCGCGAGATTGCGGGTGATGCGGCAAAGGAGATCGCCGAGCGACTCGGTGCTGAAGTCCGTGAGCCCGACCTTGACCGCAGTGGGATGCGAATGACGGCGGCTATTGAACTTGAGAAGTTGATGCTCGCGGTACCAACCGGCGCAATCTCTGTGCGCGCAGTGGACGCGCTGGTTGCAGATCGCGGGATCGGTTCGCTCTTTGCATTTGCCGATGCGATCGTGGCGCGCAGCGGTCCTCTTGCGGCGAAGCATCTTGGGCGTGCGATCAGCGAGCCTGGCCCCATGGTGGTGTCAACGCTGCATCGGAAGTTTCGTGACCTTGCGCAGATCCATGGGGCGGTGGTGGAGGACGGTCGCCCCCTGGCACAGGTGGCGCGGGAGATCGGGATGCACGAATACCCCGCAGGGAAGCTCGCAGAGGCTGCACGCCGGTGGAGCGGACGAGAGATTGCCGATGCGATCACGGGACTGGTGGAGCTCGATGCGATCTCAAAGGGTGATGGTGAACGCGCCTGGGGCCCTGCGCTCACCCGATGGAGCGCGACGCGGATCGGCTAACTGCTATTGAATGCGGAGCAAGACCTTCGCCGAAGCCCAGAGCTGCTCCAACTTGTAGAACTCCCGCTCAGGTGGCGTGAAGATGTGCACGATCACGCTGCCATAGTCAAGGACGATCCAGTGGGACGACGGAGCGCGATGACGGTGCGCGGGTGTCACCCCCTCAGCCGCCATGCCGTCAACAATGCTCGCGGTGATTGCCGCAAGTTGTGGCTCTGACCCTCCGGTGCAGATTACAAACGCTTCAGCGATGGTGGTGAGGCCAGCAACGTCCAACACGATGATGTCTGCCGCCTTCTTATCCTCAGCCAAGAGGGCGACCCTCCGCGCAAGATCGTGTGGCTCAATACTGCGCTGCGGTGGGATCACGCGCTCAGCCTACCCGAGTCATCAGGTTGCAGGATCCACGGGAATATCGTCTGGCTCGATCGGACGCTTCAGCACGAGTTCTGGGCGATCCAGGTAGAGACCGCTCTTCTTGATGTACTCCGCCACTGGGTTCGGCACGAGATATCGAAGTGAACGACCTCGTGCGGCGAGCGCCCGCAGCTCACGGCTCGCATGTGAGAGGTGGAATCCGTCCAGGTAGAGGAAGCGATCCTCGCGGCCAGGAAAGTGTCGCTTCAGCCAGGCGCGGTCTGGGGTGGGCGTCCCTGGACGAGGAAGTGCAGCAACGCGCGCAAGATCAAGGATTGCGGTTGGATTCTCCCATTCGTGGAACCCGAGGAGCGATTCAACAGAGAGGATGAGATAGAGCTCGTGCGGTGCGCCTGAAGGCGCCGACTCCGCGATCTCTTGGAGCGTGTCAACGGTGAAGGAGAGCCCAGGACGATCAAGCTCCGTTCGGCTCAACTCAAAGTTCGGGTTTCCTGCAATTGCGAGTTTCACCATTGCGGATCGGGTCTCCGCGTCGGTCACGCGATCGTTCACCTTGTGTGGCGGGCGTGCCGCGGGCACAAAGATCACGCGATCTAGTTTCAGCAGGTCACACGCAGCTTGGCCGAGCGCAAGGTGTCCGTCGTGAATCGGATCAAACGTTCCGCCGAGCACGCCGATCTTGCTCACTGGCTCCCCTCCGAGCTTCCAACGGCCGCCTCTTCCAGCGTCTCGCCGAGCTCCTCTAGATCGAGATCGCTCGCCTCCGCAGCATCTGCGGTGTTCAGCAGGTCTGCCTCATCTGGATCTTCCCATTCAAGGGAGAGCTCGCCGATCACCACCGTGTCTCCAGCGCGGCAGCCCGCCTTGCGCAGCGCCGACTCAATTCCTTGTCGCTTCAACTCATGATGGAACCGCTGCGCCGACTCGTCGCGCGCAAAATCGGTCTGGTGCACGAGTCGCTCAATGGCCTTTCCGCGCACGCGGTATGACTCTCCATCACGGCTGACCTCAAACCCAGAGACGGCGATCGGATCAATGCGGTGCACCACAACGCCTGCCGGTTCGGTTGGGAGCGCGAGTGTCTCCGCGTCTGGGAGTAACTCAGCGAGCTCGTTGCGGAGATCGGTGATCCCCTCACCGAGCGCACCGCCAAGTGCGGAGCAGGCAATGCTCTTGAGGCCAAGCGCACTGAATCCGGTGCGTAGCTCTTCGAGGCGTTCACGGACTCCTGGGCGATCAATCTTGTTCAGCACCACGAGCGTTGTCTTCTCCAGCAGCGCAGGATTGTGGGCGGCGAGCTCTTCGCGAATGATCGCCGCGTCGCGCAGTGGATCGGCGGTTGACGCGTCCACCACATGCACCAAGATGCGCGTTCGTGACGCGTGTCGCAAGAAAGCAAAGCCGAGGCCCGCACCCATAGATGCCCCTTCAATCAGCCCTGGAAGGTCGGCCACGGTCGGTCGTCGACCATCTTCTAGTCCAAGCTCGATCACACCCAGGTTCGGTTCGAGCGTGGTGAAGGGGTAATCGCCAATCTTTGGCTGTGCGGCGGTGAGTGCGGCGAGGGTGGTGGACTTCCCCGCGTTTGGAAGGCCCACAAGTCCAACATCCGCGATCAGGCGAAGCTCAAATCGAACCTCGCGGGTCTCGCCCGGTTCACCGCGTTGTGCGTGGCGCGGTGCCTGATGCGTGGAGGTCACAAAGTGCGCATTCCCAAGTCCGCCTCGGCCGCCCTTCACGATCATCACTCGCTGTTCGCGAGAGACAATGTCTGCAATGAGGTCGCCACTGACGGCGTCAAAGATTGCCGTCCCTGGTGGAACCCCAATCTCTAAATCTTTCCCAGCCTTCCCGTGTGACTTCTTGTTCCCACCGTTGCCGCCCTCTCCAGCCTGCAGCCGTCGCTTCTGTTCAAAGTCGCGCAGCGTTGTCTGCCCCGTGTCCACAGAGACGTAGATGCTCCCACCGCGTCCGCCGTCCCCTCCGTCTGGGCCGCCGCGTGGCACGTGCGATTCTCGGCGCATGGTGGAAGCGCCATCGCCTCCTCGACCGGCGGAAAGATGCAGGTCAACGACGTCGAGGAACACCGCTATGGGAGGAAACGCGCGGGGTTATAGAAGGTTGACCCGCTGGCGAGTGGATAGCCGCGTGAGACGGAGAAGTGCAAGTGCGGACCAGTGGTGCAGCCCGTCTCTCCAATCTTTCCGATCTGCTGCCCGCGCGCAATCTTCTGTCCTGGTGAGACCAAGATCCTTGAGAGGTGGTAGTACCCCGTGTATAGATTTGAACCGACCGCGATAACAACCTGGTTGCCACCGCAGTTGTTCACCCACCCAGTGCGAACCACCACGCCAGCAGCTGCCGCAAGGATTGGGGCACCTGTTGATTGCGAGATGTCCATCCCGTCGTGGCCGCGGAAGAATCCGCGCACGAATCGACCGCCAGGCACTGGGTAGCGGAAGGTCATCCCGCTGTAGATCTGCGGCAGCGGTCCGTTGTACGCATATGACTGGCCAGACGCCTGATAGGTAGGAAGTGCAGGACCACGTCCGCCAGGGAGTACCAAGACCATGCCCAGCACCACATCAGACGAGCGGAGACCGTTGTAGGACATGATCTTTGTCAGAGAGACACGTGAGGTGTTCGC
Organism: Candidatus Limnocylindrus sp.; assembly: GCA_040397155.1. GTDB lineage: Bacteria > Chloroflexota > Limnocylindria > Limnocylindrales > Limnocylindraceae > Limnocylindrus. The sequence continues at coordinate 38,806 of JBBAWP010000005.1, read as the reverse complement.
GATCGACTTCAGTGTTTCGTGTTCAGCAACCACGTGAACGTACCCTTTTGTATCTGGAATCTTTAGGCGGCGACCGGCGGGTGGATTACTTGTGGATGGGAGACGGTTCGACCAGACCACATCCATCAGGCCAATGTTGTAGAGCTTTGCAATCTGCGCGAGCGTCTGCCCCTTCTGCACGACATGGATTTGTACGTGGGTTCGACCATCCAAGATGTTGAGATCGACCGCGGCGGGGAGAAGCATGGTGCCGTCTTCCAGAATGCGTGGACCGTCGAACAACGCGGTATCGGCACTTGCGCTCACGGAAACCGACGCGTCACGAGCCGCCTCAATCGGACGCCATCCAAGCGCGCCTGGCTCCAGAGGATCTTCGGTGCCGACGCCAGCGAACTCGCCGACGCTGGACTCACCTGTTGCGGTAGCACGGTCTGGATCAACTGCGCTCCCCCATAGCGCTGGGGTGATCGGTTCAAAGGTCTCGGGGGCGCCTGTAAACGCTCCGTCATCGAGGGCGCGTGCTCGCTGGTCAACCGCGGGACCAGGAAGAATGCTCGCAACGATCGCAATCCCGAGAAGGAGCGCGATGCCGACTGGGGCTGCCTGCTCTGGAGAGCGCTCAATCCCTGCGAGCCGCTTGATCAGTGCCGTTCGACAGCGCGTGAGGAAGCGGATAATTCCCCACTCTTCCAGCCTTGGAGTGAGGCGGTGGAGGATTGCAGCCGCGGCAAGTCCGCTGGTGCGTTCTCGCAACTTCGGATGGACACGGATGCGTCGCGGGAGAGGGTGCCTGAGGAATTCACCGGCGCGGAAGAGGCTCAAGCTGAGCGCCCGGTCTCCAGCACGTTCTAGGGTGCGAAGCACCGCGATCCCTTGGCGACGGATGGCCGCGAAGAGTTGGAACCAGAGGGTGCCGGGGCGCGCGCCGCTGAGCAGTCCCTGCTTTGAACGCTTAGAACGCTCGCGACCAGTTCTCGTCATCTTCGCCTCCGATCTCAGCCCTCATTCTACCCGCCCCCGATCCGTGCTCAGGAGAGGTGTGGAGGGTGCTCCCTAGGCTGGGTTTGACCCTTCGGTCCCCTTGGTGAGGGAGGCGAGGAACTGGGCGTTCGACTCGGTCTTCGCAATGCGGTTCAGAAGGAGCTCAATCCCCTCATTCGCACCTACGGCTGAGAGCATGCGGCGCATCGTCCAGACCATCTTGAGGGTCGCCTCGTCAAGGAGTAGCTCCTCGCGGCGCGTGCCAGAACGCTGCACGTCAATGGCCGGGAAGATGCGCTTCTCGGCAAGCTTGCGGTCAAGGACGAGCTCGGAGTTACCAGTCCCCTTGAACTCTTCGTAGATCACGTCGTCCATCTTGGAGCCTGTGTCCACGAGGCAGGTACCGATGATCGTGAGCGAGCCGCCCTCTTCGAGTTTGCGTGCGGCACCGAAGAAGCGCTTCGGTGGGTAGAGCGCGATCGGATCAATACCACCGGAGAGGGTTCGTCCTGATGGCGGGAGTGCCAGGTTGTACGCACGGGCGAGTCGGGTGATGGAGTCGAGCAGCACCACTACGTCGGCGCCCGCCTCGGTGCGACGCTTCGCAATCTCCAACGCCATCTCTGCGACGTGCGTGTGATTCTCCGTTGGCTCATCAAAGGTTGACGAGATCACTTCGCCCTTCACGGAGCGGCGCATGTCGGTCACCTCTTCAGGTCGCTCGCCAATGAGACAGACCATCAGCGAGATCTCCGGATAGTTCGCGGTCACACCCTGTGCGATCTGCTTGAGGAGGCTCGTCTTACCAGCCTTTGGTGGCGAAACGATCAGTGCACGCTGCCCCTTTCCGAGCGGGTTCACCAGGTTGATGAGGCGCTGCGAAAGGTTCGAGGGATCGGTCTCTAGGTTGATCAGCTCAATCGGGTGGATTGGCGTCAGGTCTCCGAAGTGGGGCCTGCGACGCGCTGATTCAGGATCTGTTCCAGAGATGATCTCAACGCGAAGCATGCCCCAAAACTTTTCACCTTCGCGTGGAGCACGAATAACGCCACCGATCGTGTCGCCTTGTCGAAGTCCAATGCGGCGCAGCATCGGTGACGGAACATAGACATCGTCTGCGCTTGGAAGAAGCCCGTTGCGACGAACAAAGCCGTAGCCGTCGTCAACAATCTCGAGGATGCCCTCTGCCCACACCTGACCCTGCTCTTCCGCCTGCGCGGTAAGGATCTTCTGGATCACCTTCGGAAGATCTTCCTGCTGAGTGGCGGTGATGTTGAATTTCTTTGCTGCCGCCATGAGTTCACTCGCCGTCATGTTGGCGAGCGCCGCGAACGTCAGCAGCCCTTCAGCGGCAAGGTCGGCCTCTGAGAGCACCTCAACATCTTGGGGGAGAGAACTGTGCGGCATGCGCATGCCACCCTGACCGCTGTTCATGCCGGGGCCGCGGCGTGGTCCTCGTCGGGGTCCGCGGTTTCGTGGGTCGTTCATTGACATGGGGTTGGGTACCTTCCTCGTCTTGGGTGTTTCCTTGGATCCCCGCACGAAACGTCCAACGCCTCTGCGCAGGAGGAGTGGGGGGATGAGAAGACTCTATTGGATGTGCGTCGCCCCGTCAACGGGGGGCGGGAGCGGCGTTACTTTCCGCCCTTCGCCTTCGCCCAGTCGGCCTTGAAGACGGCGATCCCCTTGTCTGTGAGCGGATGCTTCGACATCTGCTCAAGCACCTTCAGCGGCATCGTTGCAACATGTGCGCCGACGAGCGCCGCTTCGGTCACGTGGCGTGGGTGACGGATGGAGGCGGCAAGGATTTCGCAGTGATCAAGCTCTTCGTAGTGCGAGAAGATCTCCGCGAGCTCGCGGATCACCGTCATCCCGTCTTCACTGATGTCATCGAGCCGGCCCACAAATGGACTGATCAGAGAGGCGCCAGCCTTTGCGGCGAGGAGCCCCTGGTTGGCGGTGAAGATCAGCGTGCAGTTCGTCTTGATCCCCTCGCTCTTCAGGCGACTGATGGCGGCGAGGCCATCTGTAGTCATTGGAACCTTCACCACAATGTTTGCGGCGATCTTTGCGAAGGCGAGCCCCTCTTTCACCATGCCGTCAGCATCGTCGCTGATCACTTCGGCGGAGACTGGGCCCTTGGTCAGTCCACAGATCTCCTTGAGAAGTTCTTCATAGGAGCCGCCCACCTTGGCGTAAAGCGACGGATTCGTCGTGACGCCGTCAACGATCCCCCAGCTGATGCCAGTCTTGATCTCGTTGATGTCCGCCGTATCAAGGAAGAACTTCATGATGCTGCTCCTGTTCCATTGCTGCGGGTTGCGGCCTTATGTGCAGCCGCCTCAATTGCCTTGCGGCGCTCCGCCTGTACCGCCTCATCATCGCGCACTCCGACCATTCGCGGGGTGTAGGCGGCGAGGCGGCCCTCCTTGAGTGCGAGTGCAGCGCCAACGAATCCATCAAAGAGTGGGTTCGGCCGAAGTGGACGGCTGGTGAATTCAGGGTGGAATTGGCTGGCAACAAACCATGGGTGATCGGCGAGTTCGATGATCTCCACGAGACGCCCGTCTGGTGAGACGCCAGAGAAGTTCATCCCAGCCGCCTCAAGCTGTGGCTTGAAGCGATTCGCCACCTCAAAGCGGTGGCGGTGCCGCTCGTAGGCGATCTCTGAGCCGTAGACGGTTGCGGCGCGCGACCCTGAGGCGAGCTTTGCCGGATAGAGGCCGAGCCGCTGGGTGCCCCCCTTCTCCTCTACGCCGCGCTGGTCTGGCGTGAAGTCAATGACTGGGTGCTTGGTGAACATGTCGAACTCGGTTGAGTTCGCGTCTGCTGAGCTGAGGGTCTCGCGCGCGAACTCAATCACCGCAATCTGCAGCCCGAGGCAGAGTCCAAGGTACGGAATGCGCTCGGTGCGCGCCGTGTGTGCCGCGCGAATCTTCCCCTCAATCCCTCGGTATCCGTACCCGCCTGGAACAAGCACGCCGTGTGCGCCAGCGAGTTGTGCTGATACGTGTGCGGGATCTGCATCATCAAGCTGCTCCGCGTTCACCCATCGCACGCGTACGTCCACGCCGTGGGCCCAACCTGCGTGCCTAAGTGCTTCAGTAACGGAGAGATATGCGTCAGGGAGTTCGGTGTACTTGCCAACGACCGCAATCTCAACGGCTGGCTTCTCGGCAACGATCTGCGCAACAAGCTGCTCCCACTTGGTGAGATCGGGAACGGAGGCGCTGATTCCAAGTTCGCGAGTCAGAAGGTCGCCAAGGCCGAACTTCTCAAACTGCAGTGGCACTTCATAAATGGTTCGCGCGGTGGTGGCGGGTACGACCGCCTCCATAGGAACGTCGGTGAAGAGGGCAATCTTCTCGCGCACGTCATCCGGGACCGGGTGATCAGCGCGGAGGATGATCACGTCGGGCTGAATGCCGCTGCCGCGCAGCTCCTTCACCGAGTGTTGCGTTGGCTTTGTCTTCAGCTCACCAGTTGCGGCAAGCTCTGGGAGGAGCGTGACGTGAATGTAGAGCGAATTTCCGCGACCAACGTCTTTCTTCAGTTGACGAATCGCTTCAATGAATGGAAGAGATTCAATGTCTCCCACCGTTCCGCCAACTTCAACAATGACAACATCAACATCGTCGCCACCGAGTCGCAGGACGCGCTCCTTTATCTCGTTGGTGATGTGCGGGATCACCTGCACGGTGCCACCGAGATAGTCACCGCGGCGCTCTCGTGCGATCACGGTGGAGTAGATGCGACCGGTCGTGACGTTCGACGCTTGGGAGAGGTTCACATCAATGAAGCGTTCGTAGTGACCAAGGTCGAGATCCGTCTCTGCGCCGTCATCGGTGATGTAGACCTCGCCGTGCTGATACGGCGACATGGTGCCTGGGTCGACGTTGAGATACGGATCGAGCTTGATGACGGAGATGCGCAGGCCACGCGCTTTCAGGAGGAGGCCAACAGATGCGGCGGTGATCCCCTTGCCGAGGGAGGAGGTGACGCCACCGGTGACGAACACAAACTTCGTCGCCATCTCGTCCCCTCTGCCTCCTCTGTATGGGCGGGGCGCTCGGTGACTACCGAGCGAGCCTGACGGAGTCTATCGCAGCCGGCGTCGGAATGGGAGTTGAGTTTGGCGGCCCGCCCAGATGCCGAGCAGGATGAGCGCACCGCCGATTGCCTGAACCGGCTCGAGTGCCTCACTAAGGACAATCGCGGAAATCACCACGGCAAGGAACGGGACAAGGAGCTGGAAACTCGCCACGCGCGCGGGACCAACCACGGGGACAGCGGTGAAGTAGAGGACGTTCGCGAGGCTACTCGAACCGAAGGTGGCATAGAGGATGCCAAACAGTGCGGCTGCAGGGATTGCTGGCGAACCGAGTTCCGTCCACTGAATCGCGCCGAAGGGGATCAACACGGCCCCGCCGATCACCATGCTCCACCCCGTGAACGCGAGTGCGCCAGTGCGCGGGATCACCCGTGCGCCGGCGAGAAGATACGAGGCCCAACAGGCGGCGGCGAGCAGCGTTGCAGTGACACCAGCGGTTGTCCCTCCAAACGCACCGGCACCTTCGCCAAGTGCAACGGCTGTCACGCCAGCAAACGCAATGAGGCCGCCGGCGATCGTTGCGGGTCGCAGCGGATCAATCCGAAAGAGCGCGGCAAAGATTGCAGTGAGAAACGGTGTGACTGAGATCAGGAGCGCACTCGTCCCAGCATTGATGGTGCCGAGTGACCCGGCCCAGAGAAGCTGATACGCCCCCTGTCCAATCACGCCGAATGCGCCGGTGATGAGAAGGTCACGCGGGGCCATACGGATGCTTCCGCCGCGGAGTTGTGTCCAGAGGAGCACGATCAGGCCTGCCGCCGTGATCCGAATCGCCGAAAAGGGGAGTACCGGCCACTCAGTGACCGCCGCCTTCACCACCGTGAAGTTCGCCGCCCAGATCAGCATGGCGACCAGCACGCCAGCTTCGGCGACCGCGCGCACGCTCGTTGGGCGACGGCTCATGAGGCTTCTTCGGGGCATTGCGCCTCCAGTACTACTGACTCCGATGGAGTCTACAATCAACGGACACCAACAACCACGCAGGGGGGCACTAATGGATCCACGACTTGAGCAGTCAGCAATCACCACGATCCGCACCCTCGCGATCGACACCGTCCAGGCGGCAAACTCTGGCCACCCTGGCGCCCCAATGGGTTGCGCGCCGATGGCTCACACGATCTGGACACGCCACCTCCGCCATGCGCCTCGAACGCCTGGCTGGTTCGACCGCGACCGCTTCGTCCTCTCCAACGGCCACGCCAGCGCGCTCCTCTATTCACTGCTTCATCTCACCGGTTACGGGCTCACGATTGATGACCTGAAGTCATTCCGACAGTGGGGCTCTCTCACACCTGGCCACCCGGAGTACGGCCTCACCGCGGGCGTTGAGGCCACCACGGGTCCACTCGGTCAGGGATTCGCGAACGGTGTCGGTATGGCGATCGCCGAGCGGCGCCTCGCCGCAGAGTTCAATCGACCAGGACACACCGTGATTGATCATCGCGTCTTCGCGATCGTCTCAGACGGAGACCTCCAAGAAGGGCTCGCGTCCGAAGCTGCATCGCTCGCGGGACACCTGAAGCTCGGCAAGTTGATCTATCTCTGGGATGACAACCTGATTCAACTTGACGGACCAACATCAACCGCCTGGTCGGAAGATGTAAAGAAGCGCTTTGACGCCTACGGGTGGCACACGAGCAGCGTTGCAGACGGCAACGATGTTGCCTCCATTGATGCGGCGATCAGCGCAGCTATCAAGGATGACCGACCGAGCCTCATCGCTGTTCGTACTGTGATCGGCTTCGGTTCGCCGAACAAGGCGGGGAGCCAGAAGTCACACGGCGCACCGCTCGGCCCAGACGAAGTCAAGCTCACGAAGGCGGCATACGGCGCGAATCCCGATGCAACCTTCGACGTTCCCGCCGATGTTGCCGAGTTCTACCGCGGCGCGATCACCAGTGGTGAAGCGCTCGTTGCAGCGCACACCAAGCGACTCCTCGCCTACGCGACCGCCTTCCCTACAGAGGCGGCGGAGCTCCAGCGCCGCATGGCGGGCGGGCTGCCGAGCGGCTGGGAGCGCGCGCTGCCCGTTTATGAACTTGGCGGTGATGCACCAACGCGCAACGTCAGCCAGTCGAGCATCAAGGCGCTCGCCGCGGTGCTGCCAGAACTGATCGGCGGCAGCGCCGACCTCTCAGAGTCAAACCTCACCGACATTCATGAGGGCGGCCGCTTCACCGCAACAGATTCGGGTCGCAACATCAGCTTCGGCGTGCGCGAGCACGCGATGGCGGCGATCACCAACGGGATCGCGTATCACGGCGGACTGATCCCGTTCAGCGCCACCTTCCTCACCTTCAGCGATTACATGCGCGGCTCGCTACGACTCGCCGCACTCGCCGGGCTCGGCAGCATCTTCGTCTTCACCCACGACTCTATTGGCCTCGGCGAAGATGGCCCAACGCACCAGCCGGTTGAGCACTACGCCGCACTCCGCGCCATTCCAAATCTGCGCTTCTTCCGACCAGGCGACCCAAATGAGGCGGCGCAGGCGTGGGGCGTTGCTATTGAGCGACGCAGCGCACCGACGGTGCTCGCATTCACACGACAGAAGCTGCCCGTACTCCCTGGCTCCATCATCGGCGCAGCGGCTGGCGTAAAGCGCGGCGCATATGTTGTGCGCGAAGCGAGTGCGCAGGCGAAGGCGATCCTCATCGCAACTGGCTCAGAGGTCCACCTCGCCGTTGCGGCAGCGGATCTCCTTGAAGCGTCTGGCACGCCTACGCGCGTCGTCTCGGCACCGTGTCTTGAACTCTTTGGTGATCAAGATGCTGCATACCGCGAGTCAGTCCTCCCCGCCGCGGTTCGTTCACGCGTCGGCATTGAGGCGGGTGTCAGCCTTGGGTGGGATCGCTGGACGGGGAGTGACGGCGCAATCATCGCCATGGATCGCTTCGGTGCATCAGCACCTGCGCCAAAACTTTTCTCAGAGTTCGGCTTCACTTCAGAGCGCATTGCAGAGGTTGCGCGTGGCGTGATCGCTGGAACGCACCGCGGCGTGATCCCAACGCCGCACCTGCACGACGGCCATAAGGTCAGCTGAGGTGTCGCAGCGGAAGCTCGCTATTGCCGCAGACCACGCGGGGGCCGCGCTCAAGGCGGCACTCCTCAACGAACTGCAGAAGATCGCTCCGGAGTGGGAGGGGATTGATCTTGGTGGTGACGGGAGTGATCTGACTGACGACTACCCAGATGCCTCGCGCGCCGTTGCTGAACTGATGCAGCGCGGCGGCGCAGAGCGCGGCCTGCTGATCTGCGGCTCAGGGATCGGCGTCACGATCGCCGCGAACAAGTTCCACGGCATCCGCGCCTCTATTGCGCATGATCCAGCCTCAGCGGAACAGGGGGTGGTGCATGACGCCATGAACGTCCTCTCGCTCGGCGCAAAGGTGATTGACGCTTCGGCTGCAGCCACGGTGCTCGCCGCCTTCCTTTCCGCCACTCCAAGTGACGCAGAGCGATACGTCCGGCGCACCAAGAAGGTGCAGCAGATTGAAGAGGAGCAGGGGTGAGCGGCGAACTCAAACTTCCGTTCACCGCCCACATCGGACGCGCCGCAGATCTAGCTGCGATCAGCGCAGTCTTCGAGCGTGCGCGCACAGAAGAGTGGGCGACGCGACTTGCCGATAAGGACGTCACACTCTGGAGCCGTGATGCCGAAGTGCAAGCGAAGATCGCGAATCGGCTCGGCTGGCTCGACGCGCCAGTGCACTTCACCGAGCAGGTCCCAGCACTTGAAGCGTTCGGTGAGAAGGTTCGCGACGCAGGATTCACCACGGCAATCGTGGCGGGGATGGGTGGATCTTCTCTCGCTCCCGAAGTGCTCGCCACCGCGTTCGCTTCAATCAGCGAGTGGCTGAAGATTCGCGTCTGTGACTCCACGGATCCAGAGGCGGTTGCGGCGGCGCTCGATGGGCTCAACCCTGCCAAGACGCTGGTGATCGTTGCAAGCAAGTCTGGCACCACAACGGAGACGCTCTCGTTCGCCGCCTATGCGGCGGGATGGATCTCGAGCGCGCTCAGTGCAGGCGAAGATCCATTCGCCTCAATGATCGCGATCAGCGACCCTTCACCAAGCATTGATGGGATTCCGGGGAACGAGCGGATGCTCGAACGCTTCTTGAACCCCGCTGACATTGGCGGACGCTACTCCGCACTCAGCTTTGTTGGGCTCGTGCCAGCAAGCCTTCTCGGCATTGACCTGGATTCGCTGCTCGCTGCAGGCGCCGTTGCTGCCGCTCAACTGCGCGAGCCAGAGCCAACCGCCAACCGTGCCGTTGCGCTCGGCGTGATCATTGGTGCGCTCGCGCGCGAGGGGCGCGATAAGTTGACCCTCCTCGTTGATGAGCCGATCCACGGCTTCGGCGCATGGGCGGAGCAACTCGTTGCAGAGAGCACGGGAAAGCAGGGCGTAGGCGTTGTCCCCGTTGACCTCGAACCACTCGGCGCACTCGAGAGCTACCAGGACGATCGCCTCTTCGTGCGCATCGCGCTGAACGGCGGCCGCGCACCACGCGCTGCAGATGGAACTTCTGCTGATACTCGACTCAACGAACTTGCGGCCGCAGGACACCCCGTCATCAGTTACACGCTGAGTGACGCAATAGACCTTGGTGGAGAGTTCCTTCACTGGGAGGCGGCAACAGCGATCGCAGGCGTCGTTCTGGGCATCAATCCATTTGATGAACCGAACGTGACCGAGTCCAAGCAGAACACCACCGCAGTGCTCGGTGAACTCGCCGCAACTGGCGCACTCCCAGAACTGACTCCGAAGTGTGCCGACGGGCCACTTCAGCTCTGGGTAGACGGCGCGCTCCCCGCCGCATTTGCAGATGACGCGGTGAAACTTGTTGCCGGTCAGCTCCAGCGACTTGCGCAGCGCGGCTACATTGGCATCCATGCGTACGTCGCCACCACGCCCGAAAGGACGGCGGCGCTCACCTCACTCCGCCTGCTGCTGCGCGATACAACACACCGCGCCACCACCGTTGGCTATGGTCCGCGCTTCCTCCATTCAACGGGGCAGCTGCACAAGGGCGGCGCGCCGATCGGCTGGTTTATCCAACTCGTTGCAGGACGACCGCACGACCTTGAGATTCCTGGGAGTAGTTTCACCTTCGGTCAACTTGTTGACGCACAGGCACTTGGTGACGCACGTTCACTTGTGGCCCATGATCTGCCGATCCTTCGCATCCACCTCGGCTCGAACCCAGACGCTGGGCTCGTAGCGGTGGAGTCGCTCTTCCGCCGCGCGCTTAGTGCCTGATCCACAGCGGATCGCACGCACGCGCTAGCATCTCAGTGACGGCCCAGGTGTGGCCACAAGTGAGGAGGCTCCTGTGAAGATCGGATTTATTGGTCTTGGAAAGATGGGCGGCAACATGGTCAAGCGCCTCCTTCGAGGTGGACATGAGGTAGCCATCTGGAACCGCTCGCGAGAGAAGACCGACGAGATCGCAAAGGACGGCGCCACCCCCACCTACAGCGTGAAGGACCTCGTTGCCGCGCTCCCATCTCCGCGAAAGGTCTGGGTGATGGTGCCGAGCGGCGATGCCACCGAGGCCATGATCGACGAACTCATCCCACTCCTTGGGAAAGGCGACACGATCATTGATGGAGGCAACTCCAACTTCCACGACACGATCCGCCGGCACGAGAAGCTTGCTGGGCACGGCATTCACTTTATCGATGCCGGAACTTCGGGTGGCGTCTGGGGACTTGAGAACGGCTACTGCATGATGGTGGGCGGCGACGCCGCACCAGTGAAAGAGATGGAGCCGATCTTCCTCACGCTGGCACCGAAGGACGGCTACATGCACTGCGGCGCGACCGGCGCTGGTCACTACGTCAAGATGGTGCACAACGGGATTGAATACGGCCTGATGCAGGCGTATGCCGAAGGGTTCGAGATCCTTGCAAAATCCCGCTACCAGGTAGACCTTGCAAAGGTCTCCGACCTTTGGATGCAAGGCTCCGTCGTGCGCAGTTGGCTCCTTGAACTCGCTGGGCGCGCCTTCCGCGCTGAAGGGAACGAACTGAAGTCCATCAAGGGCTGGGTTGCAGATTCGGGAGAGGGACGTTGGACGGTGCAAGAGGCGATTGACCTTGATGTCCCAGCACCACTGATCACCCTCTCGCTCCTGACGAGGTTCCGATCACGTCAAGAGGATTCGTATAGCGCAAAGGTGCTCGCTGCATTGCGCAATCAGTTCGGTGGACATGCGGTGAAGCCGGAGTGAAGAGTGGAAAGGCGGGCGAGGGCGGCGGAACCATCCGCAACCTCCGCATTGCACGCGCAGGAAAAAAGGTAACGCCGAAGCGAAGCAAGGCGAATCCGCTTCGCTCAGGCCTGCGCATTGAGCGCGTCCCTGACCCAAACGTCGTGGTGCTCTTCGGAGCAACCGGCGACCTCGCACATCGCAAGGTCGTCCCAGCCTTGTATCACCTTTGGGCTGGCGATCTCCTTCCTGAGAAGTTCGCCCTCGTCTGCTTCGGGCGACGTGATGCAACCGATGCAACGATGCGCACTGACCTGCGTACATCACTCGAGAAGCACGCTCGCGTCAAGCCAATTGATGAGGCACGCTGGAATGAGTTTGCTGCGCGCATCAGCTACGTCAAGGGTGCGTTTGATGATCCCGAGTCGTACGCCGCTCTGAGCCGACACCTTGATGCAATTGACGCGAGCGTTGGGACGGGAGGGAACCGCCTCTTCTATCTCGCAACTCCAGCCTCATCATTCCCAGAGATCATCCGCGGTCTCGGCGCTGCAGGGCTCGATCACGAGACGGGTGAGGGTGGCTGGCGACGCGTCGTCATTGAGAAGCCCTTCGGTCGCGACCTTGATTCCGCAGTGAAGCTCAACCGTGAGGTTGGCAAGGTCTTCCGCGAGAGTCAGGTCTACCGCATTGACCACTACCTCGGCAAAGAGACCGTTCGCAACATCTTGATCTTCCGCTTCGGCAACCTCATCTTTGAACCGATCTGGCATCGTCGATACATCGACCACATTCAAATCACCGTGGCAGAGTCAATCGGCGTTGAGGGGCGTGGCGCATTCTACGAAGAGACGGGGGCGCTCCGTGACATCTTGCAGAACCACCTCCTCCAGCTCCTCACACTCGTTGCAATGGAGCCACCCGCCACGCTTGATGCGGAGGCCCTCCGCGACGAGAAGGTGAAGGTGCTCCGCGCCGTCCGTCTCCTGAACACCGATACGGTTGATGAACACGTCGTGCGCGGCCAATACGGGCCAGGGTGGATCGGCGCCGCCGAGGTGGCCGGATACCGAAGCGAGCCTGAGGTGGATGCTGCATCAGAGACTGAGACATTCGTCGCCGCTCGATTTGAGATTGATGACTGGCGCTGGGCGGGCGTCCCCTTCTATCTGCGAGCCGGGAAGCGCCTCCCGAAGCGCGCGACGGAGATTGCCATCCAATTCAAGGATGTTCCGCAGCGCCTCTTCTCGCCAACTGGCGATACGCCAGAGCCAAACATGCTCGTGATTCGCATTCAGCCGGACGAAGGGATCTTGCTGCGATTCGCCGCCAAGGTGCCAGGACTAGGCACCGATGTGCGTTCGGTGAACATGGACTTCGCCTATGGTTCCGCCTTCTCAGTAGAGAGTCCTGACGCGTATGAGACGCTCATCCTGGACGCTCTCCTCGGAGATGCGTCGCTCTTCACGCGTGCCGACGAAGTGGAGGCCGCCTGGCGGATTGTGGATCCGATCATGGAGTCCTGGCTCGCCGGCACTGAACCAGCACTCCCCAATTACGCCGCAGGGACGTGGGGCCCAGATGCCGCCGATGCGCTCCTCACCCGCGAGGGGCGTCGCTGGCGCAGGTTGTAGCGCCCAATGAATCTCAGCGCTGCAGAGCTCTCTACGCTCCGCTGGAAGTCCACCGCACACTCCGTTGCGGAGGCGGACGCACTCCTCGCGCGCCTCTGGAGTAGCACCGAGTCGCGTCAGCAGATCAGCGCCAACACATCACCAGATGACAACGGAGCAACACCGCTCGCGGTACGCACAGGCGTCATGAACCTCGTCGTGGTGGCGCCGGGTGAAGAGCGCGCGGTTGGCGCGGCGAGTTCACTTACAAGCCTCCCAAGAAACCCTTCGCGCACCCTCTTCATTGTGCCGCGCGATCCAGAGGGACCACCCACCTTTCAGGCGCGACTTGAGATCTTCTGCGCGGTCACCCCTCGCGGCGACGGCACATCTGCGTGCACGGAGCTTCTCTGGATTGATGCGAGCGGTGAAGCCGGGCGCCACCTCTCCAGCATGGTTCCTCAGCTCTCACTGCATGACCTTCCAACTCTCCTTTGGTGGGATCACACCGTTGATCCAACAAGTCGTGACTTGAAGGAGTTGCTACGAGGCGTTGACCGAATCCTTATCAACGGCGCTGAGCAGCAAGGGGTTGGGATTGAGGTTGTACGCGACCTGATCACCCTTTCAAGTGTCTCGGGCACTGCGATCAGCGACTTCTCACTCATTCGCCAGGCACGCTGGCGCGATGCGGTTGCCTCCGCGTTTGACGAACCAGAGGTCGCTCCGTATCTGCATGCGATCACGAAGATCCGTGCCACGTATTCCGCGGGGAGCAGCATCACCGCCCCAGCAAACGTCGTGAAGCCGACCTACCACCTTGCCTGGCTCGCCTCACGCCTGAACGCGCGTGTCACTGCACCACTTGAGAACCAGGCTGGAACATGGAGTGCAGCGATTGACGAAGAGGGACGACGCATCGCGCTCACGCTCGAGCCAGTGGTGGATACGGGCCGATCAGGAACCACGCTCGCCCTCCACATCACCGCAGAGCGCCGCGGAGGCGTGTTGGAGCTCAGCGTGCGCGCAGATGGCGAGAGCACCCATGTCCGCGCATCCATCAACGGCACACCAGTCCATGAGCGCACGCTGCGAGCAAAGCGCGCCACTGACGCTGAACTGCTCAGCCAGGCACTTGAGCTTGGCGAGGTTGATCCACTCTCCCCATCTATCCTGCGCGCGTTCGCGCAACTCGTCGGATGAGCGGGCCACACGTCATCGTTGTAGAAGACGCCAAGGCGGTCGCCCTAGCGGCGGCTGACCTGGTGATAGCGGCTGCTACGCAATCCGTTACGGCTCGCGGCATTTTTCACTGGTGCGCGACTGGCGGGAGCACTCCTGCGGCGCTCTACGCCGCAATGCGTGATTCGAGGCTATCGTCCCAAATGCCATGGAGCAAGACACATATTTGGTTTGGTGACGAGCGACATGTGGATCGAGCCGACCCGCTTTCCAATGCATCGCTTGTGGATGAATTGCTCCTTCTGCCCACGGCTGCGAAGACCTCCGCAGATAGCTTCGGAGTACAGGTACATGCCTGGCCGACTCAACTGCCAGGACCAGCTGCAGTGAATTCGTACCTCAATGAACTAGTTGAGTTCCAGGTACCTCTGAACGCCGAGGGGTTCCCTATCTTTGACATCGTGATGATTGGAGTCGGTTCAGATGGACACTGCTTGAGTGTGTTCCCCGGCTCTAGCCTAGCCCGAGAAGGTGCGCCGGTTGCATCTCCGGTGGAAGCGCCAACTCACATTGAGCCCCATGTGTCGCGATTAACGTTCTCCATTGGGATTCTTGCAAGCGCACGCTCAGTTTGCGTGAGTGTCGTTGGTTCAGGAAAACTCAATGCACTAACGTCAATCATGAAGACTGGCTCCACGATCACTGATTTTCCTGCTAAGGCTGCACTGACCGACACGTCCACCTGGCTAGTGGATCAAGCCGCGTCAGACGGGCTCCGCTAGACTCTGGCCGATGGCTTCAACGCGAATTCCCTGGCTTCACGTGATTGCCGGCTGCATGAGCAGCGGCAAGACGGCTGAGGTCGTGCGCCTCCTGAGCCGCCGCGAGATCGCTGGCCAGAGCGTCCTGCTGATCACCCCAGCCCGCGATACCCGTGTTGCGCCCGGAGAGGTCGTGAGCCGGACGGGGACGCGCTTCCCGAGCGTTGTTGCCAAGGACGCCACGTCACTCCGCGACGAAGTGCTCGCGCGAGATCCAGACGCGGTGGCGATTGAAGAGGCGCAGTTCTTTGGATCAGACCTCCCCGCGATCATTGAAGAGCTCGTTGCAGGCCCTCGTACCGTAATCGTCAGTGGGCTTGACCAGGACTTTGCTGGTCGGCCATTCGCCACGATTCCTGAACTACTCGCGCGCGCTGACGAAGTCACCAAGCTCACCGCAATCTGCGTCAAGTGTGGTGGTGAGGCGACGCGAACGCAGCGCATGCGTAACGGACAGCCGGCGAGCGTGAGTGACGAACTGATTGTCATTGGTGGCATGGGGGGCGATGAGACCTACGAGGCGCGATGCCGCGCCTGCCACGTCGTCCTCCCGTAAGCATCGGGGCTCCGAAGGTAGAAATCTCGCGTAACGCCAGGAAGCGTCCAGCGACTACTCGAGCGGCAGCAGGACCTCAATCGGTGTCCAACTCTCGCCCACAAGATCAATGGTGGCGGGGAGGTTCAGGAGCGCAAGGTCGAGAACGCTTCGGTCCACAAGCTCCGCGATCGGTGGCGCGGCCGACGCCACGCCTACAGCGACCGCCTGGTCAACCGCCCGCGTCAGTTCCGCCTCATCGATTGTGAATGCACCGCTCGGCGCTGGCCACATCGTGCCGTTGAACGCGTTGATTGACCAGAGGAGGCCGTCGCCATAGCGATCGGCAATTGCTGAATCCTCAAGTACCACCGCGCAGGCAGGGACATCGTCGCGACACCCTGCGAGGCCGTCTGCGATCGCAATGAGTGTCAGCGCCATGGCGATGCGATTGTCTTCACTCTCAAGTGCGGAGCGCAGCGCCCAGATCGCCATTCCAGGGGCCAAGGAGAGAGTGTCGCCATCGACGCCCGCAACAAACCGCGATCCCTCTGGGCCAACGGGAATCCCGCTCTCAAGATCGTAGAACTCTTGCAGGCGTGCAGCGCCGTCATAGTTCGTAACGGCAGCGGCAACGTACGTCTCGTCAAATAGACCAAAGAGGTCGAACGGTGAAGACGGGTCCTCCGCGTACGCGATTTCAAGTGCACTTCGATCAACCCCAGCCTCGTCGAGTTGCGCCAATAGTGGGGCTTCGTCGCCAGGGCGCCCCTGAAGAAGGATTGTCCCAGTGGCGACTTCCTCGAGTGATGCAGGACCTTTCGGGAGTACCGCCAACTGCATCCCAGCAGTTCGCTGGAGTCCCGCAATCATCACGAGATCGTTTCCCGCCTCGCGCGCAACGAGCGCAGCGGCCGGCGTGGCGAAGAAGATATCTGTCTGACCATCACGCTCGCGAACGGCAAAGGCATCCTCGCCCGCATATGGCAGCACAATCTCTACCTGTACTCCTGCTCCCGCAATTGACTCTGATCCAGCTGCGTTCGTGATAGCGGAGGCGAGTGCGTCTGGGGCTCCGGGCAGGTGGATCGCAACAGCAATGTCACGAGATGGAACAAGATCACCAGCGATTGAGCTGGCACTCGGTTCGGCGCTTCCGCCTACAGGCGGTCGGCACGCCGCAACTAGGACGAGTGCAAGGGCGACGCGTGCCGCCGCGCTGACGCGAATCACCCGAATCGACCTGCGACGTAGCTTTCGGTCAGCGACTCCTTTGGTGCGGTGAAGATTGTGGTCGTTGGACCCGTTTCCACCAGGTACCCCGCGCGGTTCTCATCCATGGAGAAGAAGGCGGTGGAGTCGGAGACTCGAGACGCCTGCTGCATGTTGTGCGTGACGATGACAATGGTGTACTCCGCAGCCAACTCGCGAATGAGATCTTCAATCTTCAGTGTTGCCACTGGATCAAGTGCGGAACATGGCTCATCCATCAAGAGCACGCGTGGCTGCACGGCGACTGCTCGTGCGATACAGAGTCGCTGCTGCTGTCCGCCAGAGAGCGAAGTTCCAGGCTGCTTGAGCTTCTCCTTCACCTCGTCCCATAGCGCGGCGCGGCGTAGCGATGCTTCAACGACGCCGTCAAGCTCCGACTTCGGCGTGCGTCCGAGGAGGCGCAGACCTGCGGCAACGTTCTCGTAGATTGACATCGTGGGGAAGGGATTTGGCTTCTGGAAGACCATGCCGATCACGCGGCGAACCCGCACGGCGTCTACCTCGCGGTCGTAGAGATCAATCCCGTCGAGTGTGATGGAGCCTTGCACCCTGGCTCCAGGAAGTGTCTCGTGCATTCGGTTGATCGTGCGCAGCAGCGTGGACTTTCCACACCCTGAAGGCCCGATCAGCGCGGTGACCGCGCGTGGCTGCACTTCAAGGGAGACGTTGTTGACCGCACGGAATGCGCCGTAGAAGGCCTCCACGTTCGTCAAGCTGACCGCTCCGCTCACCGCGACCTCGGCCTCCTGGGTGTGAGGCTGCACCTCTCCAGCGCTCTCGGTGGCAGCACCCTTGCGATTCGTCTTCTTGCTCGACACGCTCAACATGTTCTCATCCCTTTCTGACCCTGTCATTTCATGCCACCCGGCTATCAATGGTGCGCCATCGCACGATCACATTTAAGGCAAGGGCGATCACCATCAGCACCAGCGCAGTCGCCCACGCCTGCCCAATCGTCCGATCATCCGCCGCCTCCGCATACCTGAAGATCACGAGCGGCATCGCATTCATCGTGGTGCCAAAGTCGAGGAAGTTCGATGCGTTCGTCCCTTTTGCCGTCATGATCAGCGGCGCCGTCTCCCCGAGTGCGCGGCTTGCAGCCAGCACGAGTCCGGTCAGGACCCCAGGGAGCGCGGTACGAAGGGTGACGAGGAGTGTGGTGCGCCAGACTGGAATTCCGAGCGCGAGTGACGCTTCGCGAATGGACGGTGGGACGAGTCGCATCACCTCCTGCGTGGTGCGCATCACAATTGGAAGCGTCAGCACACTCAGTGCGAGCGAACCGGCCCAACCAGAGAACCCGAGGATTGGAACCAGCAGGAGGAATGCGAAGAGCCCTGCCACGATGCTCGGAATGCCAAGCAAGATGTCGATCACCATCTCTCCAATGGAGGAAACGCGAGGCGAAGCAAACTCACTCAGATAGACGCCACCCGCAATGCCGATCGGTCCAGTGATCAGGAGGGCGAGCGCGGACATCTGGAGCGAGCCAATGATCGCGTTGAAGATTCCTGGCTGGGCGTCGAGCGGATTGTTGAAGAAGAATTCTGGACTCAGCCACGGCAGTGCGCGCAAGGTGACGAAGAGGACCAGTGCAAAGAGAGGCAGGACTGCAAGGAAGGCGGCGAACTCAACCACTCGCCGCATGATCCAATCAGTGCGCGCTCGCCTTAGGTCACGTGCTCCAGGCTCAAGGAGCGCCTCGCGCACGGTCACCGCTGGCCGACTCACGAGACCGCCTTGATCGCCGAAAATCTGCGAAGCGAGATTCGAACAACCAAGCTGATGACAAACGAGAGTAGGAAGAGCGCAAGCCCCAGGGCAACTAGCGCTGAGAGTTGGATCTCTGTCCCCGCCTCACCGAGGTTACTCGCAATCTTCGCGGCTACGCTGTTCCCCGGCAGGAAGAGGCTTCCTGGAATCCCTTCGGCATTGCCAATCACCATCGTGACTGCAATTGTCTCACCGATCGCGCGTCCAAGAGCGAGCAGCACTGCACCAATAAGTCCTACCCGAGCGGTCGGGACAACAACGTTGCGGATCGCTTCCCATTTGGTGGCGCCCATGCCGATATAGCCTTCACGCAACGAGATGGGGACCGAGCGAAGGAACTCACGGCTGACGGCAACGATCATCGGCAAGATCATGATCGCGAGAAGGAACCCTGCGCGAAACACGCTGTCCGCGGCAGGTGAACCAGGATCTTCCGAGAGCCACGGGATTACTTGACCGAGCGTGGATGCGATCCACCACTCAATAGAGTCACGAAGTCGAATAGAAAGGTCGCCGAGCGCCCAGAGGCCGAACACAACCGATGGGATCGCGGCGATGAGCTCCACAAGGAAGGTTAGTGGAATTGCGAGACGCTTCGGCGCGAATTCAACCAAATAGATGGCTCCAAGAATGCCGATTGGTGCTGCAAAAAGCACGGCGATCATGCTCGACGCCGCCGTTCCAAAAAGCGCAGATGCCGCGCCGTAGACCTCAAGGGTACTGCCGTCTGCTTGCTCAATGCCCGTAATCCATGCCGTCGTGCTGATGAAACTGAACGGACTCTGGATGGCCCAGAGGGGGAGGGTGTTGGTAATCAGATAGCCAGTGATCACCAGGAGGAGGAGGCCACCCAAGGCAGCGGCTGCCCCGAATGCTCGCCGGAAGAACGGATCTGCCTGATTTGCGCGAGCCTGGTGGAGATCAAGTGTCGTCAAGGTTGAACTCCTCCTCGTTATTCCGTTACATGGACCTGATTAGCCAGAGAATACGCTGGGGGCGGACCTCCAGGTCCACCCCCAGCGTCTGTCAGAACAGACTCAGATCACGGCCAGACGGATACTCCGTTGAACGTAACCTTCTTTAGCTCGGCAATGGCCTTCGTTCGAGCCACTGCCGGAACTGCTGAGTACCCCTTGTAGAGGTACGTGGACTTCTGTCCATCGGTGAGCGCCCACTCCATGAACGCAACCATCCCTTGAACCTGTCCAAGGGTCGTTCCAGCTGCATTGTCATACTCGTGATAGATCAGCCACCACGAGTAGCCCACGATTGGGTATGAGTTCACGCCAGCCGCGTACACCGGGTGAACGAAGCTCGTGGTTGGATTGATCGGATCCTCGCCAGTCACCGCGCTCTTCAGCGCGGAACTTACTGTGGCACTGGTCGGCTTCAGGTATACCGTTGTAGCGCCGCGCTTCGTCTTCGCTGCGAGTGCAGCCTCCTTCAAGCCATACTTCGTGGCATATGACGACTCGACGTACGAGATTGAAAGGTTGGTCGCCTTCACGTACGGTGCAATACCGCCGTTCCCTGGCTTTCCGGTGATCGCCGCGGCGCCGTTGGCCGTGCGAATCGCCGCAAAGTACGTTCCTGGCTGTGTTTGGGCGGGCAGGAATGTACCAGCTGCGTCATTGAGATTTGCCTCTGTCGATGAAGTGAAGTTGCTGTGGTAGCCACAGTTCTTCTGCGCAGCGGTTGATGCCTTGCCTAGATATGAAGCAAACACGAACGTGGTGCCAGACGTATCGGAGCGCCCGACCACATTGATGTTTGCATTTGGCAGGTTTGCTACGGATGGATTCAACGCCTTGATCTTTGCGTCGTTCCACTTCTTAATCGTGCCGAGGTAGATGCCGCAGACCACAGAACCGTCAAGTCGCAGCGTTGCTGCGGCCCCTCCAGTCGTCTTTAGGCCATCAACTCGATAGACAATCGAGAGTGGACCAGTGATCGCTGGGATCACCGAGTACTTTGATCCGATGTCGGTTGCTGCGATTGACGCACGCTGAGAGCTTGAAAGCACCGAGTCTGATCCAGAGAACATCTGGGTGGGTGCCCTGCGTGATGAGCCGAAGAAGTTATTGATTCCAGCTCCCGAACCACCACCAGTGTAGTTCAACACCAAGCTAGCTGTGGAGTTGCTTGAGTGGAACTGCGCGCGCGACGTGCCGGTTGTGACCGCAGTCGCTTCGGTGTTCTCATCGGTGAAGGACCTGAACCAGTCTGTGTACTGGTTCCAAGGGAATGTTGCGCCGGAGCCTTCAATCTTTCCGGCCGCGTTCGCGTCGATGGATGGGTCAGCTGCGTACGCAACGCCACTGACGCTCACGGTGAGCGCGAGGGCGAGGGCGATGCTGACGCGAATGCTCTTTACGAGACTCATCGTCACTCCTACCTGTTTGGCGAGGCGCCCCTGGCTCGCCATAAATTGAGGGCGCATGCACATCCTCCGTGGGACGTGTGAACAGCCTGCTACCGCCAGGTAAACGGCGCGTTAACTTTATTTCCGCGCTGGGGCGCTCGGGCGGATCGCCCCCCACTCGGCGACGAGGACGGCCCCCAAGATCAGGGCGCCACCTAGGAGCTGGATGAGGGTGAGGCTCTCTCCAAAGATGAGCCCTGCGGCAACGATCGTGAAGATCGGCTCCACGGTGCTGACGAGCGCCGCGCGTGCGGCGCCGAGGCGCTGCGCGCCAGCGTAGAAGGCACCGATCGGCACAATTCCAGCGATGGTGGCTACGCCGATGATTGGGAGGAGCGCATCGCTTGGGATCGGCATCGGAAGCAGGTCGCGTCCGGCGAGGAGCCGCAGCGCGAAGACGCCGAGCGCCGTGCCAGCGAGGCTCAGTGGGACCGCAGCAAGCGGCGGAATGCCGCCACCGCGACTCGATCCTGTGCCGCGCTTTGATTCTCCGCCGAGACGAGCGGCGAGGATGATGTAGCAGCTGTAGATGATGGGTGAGGCGACACCAAGGATGAGTCCGATGAGCGCCGGCTCCTTCCCCGCGGAGATCCCTCCAACGCCGAGCGCAACGCCAGTGGTGGCGATCCCGAGTGCCACCCAGGGTCGTAAACCTGATGGTGCATGCGCAAAGAAGATGGAGAGGACTGCAACGATCGCTGGGTACGCATACGTCATCAGTCCGGCGAGGGAGGCGTCGATCCAGATCAGGCTCGCAAAGTAGGTTGAGGCGTTCGCAACGAAGAGCGCGCCGATTGCGAGCGCGGAGAGTGCGCGCCGCGGCGACAACGAACGCAGCGCCGCTCGACCTGCTGGGAGTGCAAGCACGATCACGCCAAGGAAGATCGCGGCGAGGAAGTGACGCCAGGCCAGTAGGTCGAGCCAATCAAACCCGGTGGGATAGATCCACTTTGCAAAGAGCGGACCTGATCCGTAGCCAAATGCGGAGACCGCGACGAGGAGAATCCAGGGGAGTCGTGAGCCACGCATCGCAGAAGGATACGCGAGGAAACGAGTATCATCTGCGCATGTCTTCCAGTGCGCGCCTAACCTCGGCCTCCCCGCTTGCCATTGCACTCGGGATGCTCGCCATCTACATCGTTTGGGGGACTACCTACCTCGCGATCCGCGTTGTTGTTGACCCTTCGGCAGGGAGCGCCATCCCCCCGTTCACCATGGTTGCGCTCCGTTTCGCCCTTGCGGGTGCGGTGATGCTCGCGATCGTCGCCGTGGTGGCGCGACCAGCACTACGCAGCTTGACGCGCGCACAGATTCGCGACCAGGTGATCGTTGGCCTCGCACTAAACGTTGGGGGCCTTGGGATCACGTCGTACGGCGAGCAGACCATCCCATCAGGCATCACCGCGCTCCTCATCGCCCTCCTCCCCATCTGGGTCGCCCTGATCGGTAGAGTTGTCTATAAAGACCGCATTGCGCCGCTCACACTCTTCGGCATCGTGATCGGCATCGTGGGTGTGGCAATCCTTATCTCGCCGCGCACCGATGGTGCAGGGCTCGATCCGCTCGGACTCGCCTGCATCCTCATCAGTCCGTTGAGTTGGGGTGGCGGGTCAATTTGGAGCCAGCGACGTGCAGCGACCCCGCCAGATGCTCGCGTTGCCGTGACGATCCAAATGCTTGCGGGGAGCGTTGGTGGCGCGATCGTTGCCCTGCTCCTTGGTGAGCCGGCGCAGATCCAGACTGAGACGATCGGACCAGACGTGCTCTTTGCGCTCTTCTACCTAACGACGGTGGGGAGCCTCTTCGCCTACAACGTCTACACCTGGCTCCTCCGCGTGGCGCCGTTCGGACTCGTCTCAACCTATGCCTACGTCAACCCAGTCGTTGCCGTGATCGCGGGTGGGCTGATCCTTGCGGAGCCGATCTCCGCGCAGATCGTGCTCGGCGGTGGCATCGTGGTCGTTGGGGTTGCCGCGATGGTGACCGCGCGAAGTCGCACCATCAAGGCGGGTGGCACCGCGCACTGAGGCTAGGATGCACGCATGGATCTAGCGAAGCGACGTGCATTCACCGAGCGAGTGGTAGCGGCGGGCCGCGACGCCGGGGTCGACGTGCACCCTCAAGCCATGGCGGAGAGCACCGCCACCGCGGCACAAGCAGCGGCCGCGCTCGGTGTTGAGGTTGGGCAGATCGTCAAGAGTCTCGTCTTCTCCATTGAGGGGGGAGCGGAGACGCGCGGCGTGCTCTGCCTGGTGTCAGGTGCAGATCGCGTTGATCTCACCGCACTCACTCGCGCACTCAATCTTGCGCAAGAAGAACAGGTTCGTCGCGCTACGGCGGATGAGGCTCGTGCGTTCACCGGCTTCGTCATTGGCGGCATCCCTCCGTTTGGACACACGCCAGCGCCTGAATACGCCGCGCCAATTGTTCTCGCGGATGCTGGACTCTCATCGCGGGGTGAACTCTGGGCCGCCTGCGGCACCCACCTTGATGTCTTCCCCATCACCTACGAAGCACTCATTCGTGCAGCTCATGCGCGTGAGGTTTCTGTGAGCGAACGTCCGTCATGAGCGGTGACCACGCCCCCTCCATGAAGATCACGCGTGCCGCTGCACGACGGTTTCTCGCCGAGCGACACATGCTCCTCCCACCACGCTCACTCCCTGCAAGTCGCGGATCCGTCCTTGCGCTGATTGAGCGACTCGGTTCGCTACAGTTTGATCCTGTTGATCTCGCTGGCCGCAGCCACGAACTGGTCTGTCATGCGCGCATTGATGGCTTTGAGCCGCGCTGGGTCGACGAGCTGCTCTACGCGAGCGTGCCGGCGAAGCGCGCGCTGATTGAGCAGTACAACGGCGTGCTCGTGATCATCCCCACGAGTGAACTGCCGTACTACCGCCGTCCAGCAGATAGACGACGTGAGCGCTTCTGGAGTGACGGCACCTACAAGAAGCTAAAGCCGTGGGCGGAGACGATCATGTCGCGCATCACCAGCGAAGGCGCCCTCAGCGCGAGTGACTTTGGTCCGTCAAAGCTGGTCGACTGGTCATGGGGGCCAACCCCCGCGTATCGCGCGGCGCTCGAGATGCTCGCAAACTCTGGCGAGCTCTACCTTGCCCGACGCGAAGGCTCCATTCGCTGGTTCGACCTCCCCGAGCGACTCCTCCCCCGCAATGTGCTGGAGCGACGCGTCAGTGAAGAGGAGCAGATTGCGCACACCTTCTTGGCGCGACATCGCGATATGGGTCTCACCTCAGCCAACGCGGCATGGGTTCCGCGTGACTGGCCGCTCACCCGGAAGCAACTCGTGGAACGACTCATTGCGCAAGGGGAGCTCTTGGAAGTGGAGATCGTGGGGCTGCCAGGAGTCTGGCGACTCCCCGCGGCCGAACGTTTTGCGCTTGAGGCGGCCGCGCGCGCAACCACCGGAAGCCGGACTGCAGCCGCTGATCCGAATGCGGTCACGCTGCTTTCGCCGCTCGATCCGTTGATTCACGATCGCGCGCGCCTCGAGCAGCTGTACGACTTTCACTATCGCTGGGAGATCTACACGCCGGAGAAGAGGCGCACCTACGGGCCGTACACAATGCCGATCCATGCTGGTGACGCAATCGTGGGCCGCATCCAAATCCACCGCGAGAAGGGTGGCGTTGACGGAGCGGGCGGTGCGCTGGTCATTGACGGGCTCTGGTGGGAGAAGCGCACAAAACCTCAGCATCACCTTGAGGGGCTGACGCGCGCAATCCGATCACATCAACGCCTGCTCGGCCTCACCGCGGGAAAGATGCCGTCGGTGTTGGCTGAGCGCCGTGATGGGGGTCAGCTCTTCAAGAGACTGAAGCGTGCGGACGTGTTCCGCGTCAACGACTAGACGCCGAGGTACGCCTCTTTCACCTTCGGGTTGCTCGCAAGCTTCTTGCAGTCATCTTCAAGGGTGACTTCGCCGATTTGCAAGATATAACCGCGGTTCGCGATGCCGAGTGCCATCATGGCGTTCTGCTCCACAAGCAGCACGGCGGTTCCGCGCGTGTTGATCTCCTTGATGATGTCGAAGATCTGCTCCACAAGAATCGGCGCGAGTCCCATGGACGGCTCATCAAGCAGAAGCACTTTCGGCTGGCCCATCAGCGCGCGTCCAATTGCCAGCATCTGCTGTTCGCCGCCAGACATGGTTCCGGCCGCCTGGAACTCTCGCTCCTTGAGGCGCGGGAAGAGGTCAAAGATCTTTTTGAAGTCTGCCTGGACCTCGGGGCCCGGCTTGCGCAGGAATGCGCCCATCTCTAGATTTTCGCGCACGGACATTCGCGTGAAAACGCGACGACCCTCTGGGCTGTGGCCAATCCCGAGTCGCACAATCTCATGCGCTGGAGCTGCCTCAATGCTTTTTCCGTTCAGCGTGATGCTTCCAGAGCGTGCGCGCTGGAGGCCAGAGATCGTCCGTAGGGTGGTGGTCTTCCCTGCACCGTTGGAGCCGATCAGCGTGACGATCTCGCCCTCTTCAACTTTCAACGAGACGCCGCGCAGCGCATGTACCGCTCCGTAGTACGTGTGGACGTCCTTTAGTTCAAGCAGTGCCATCTGACGCCCCTCTCAGTGCCCACTCGCGGCGCCGCGGCCGAGATAGGCCTCGATCACCTTCGGATTGCTGCGGATCTCGGCCGGCTGACCTTCGGCAATCTTCTCGCCGTGATCAAGCACGGTGATGCGGTCAGAGATGCCCATGACGACGCGCATGTCGTGTTCGATCAGCAAGATCGTGATGTTTTTCTCGTCTCGAATCCTGCGGATCAGCGCAGTCATCTCCGCTGTCTCCTTCGGGTTCATCCCTGCCGCAGGCTCGTCGAGGAGGAGGAGCTGCGGTTTCCCTGCGAGCGCACGGGCGATCTCAAGCAACCGCTGCTTCCCGTACGGGAGGCTCGTCGCAATCTCATTCTCCGTACCGGCGAGGCCAACGAATGCGAGCAGTTCTCGTGACTCACGTTCAACGTTCGCCTCTTCTTCGCGCGTGCGCTTCGTCTGGAAGATGGTGCCGAGAAATCCTGACCGCAAGTGCACATGGGCACCGACCAGGATGTTCTCCAACACAGTCATGCTCTTGTAGAGGCGGATGTTCTGGAAGGTTCGAGCGAGTCCAGCCTCCACCATGTCGTTTGGTCGTGCGGGGCGCGTGATTCCGAAGCGCTTGATGAAGCGCACGTACCAGAGTGGGCGCACGATGGTGAGCAGGAGCACGGAGACAAATCCGAGCAGCGCTAGGACCACGGACAGAACTCCTTCGTAGAAGCCTGCCAGCCCACCAACCACGAGGAGGAAGTACAAGGCGAGACCGATGAACGGGATGAGTGGCGCAAGGAGGAGTGCGGGTTCGCGGCTCGCGCCGGTTGGCGGTGAGATGAGGCGCTTCCCATTGATCTCAATGTGACCTTCCGTCGGCGCATAGATGCCAGCAACGACGTTGAAGAAGGTGGTCTTACCCGCGCCATTCGGGCCAATGATGGCAGCGATCATTCCGCGTGGGATCTCAAAGTCAACCTTGCTCACCGCCACGAGCCCGCCGAATCGACGAGTGATCGCCGTCGCCTTCAGGACCAAATCTGGCGCCACTTTTGCCGCGCTCACTTGGCGCCCCCAACAGTGTCCTTGAAGATGCGGATGCGACGCTTCGCCGGGAAAATTCCCTGCGGGCGCTTCAGCATCATCAACACCAGCACAATGC
Organism: Candidatus Limnocylindrus sp.; assembly: GCA_040397155.1. GTDB lineage: Bacteria > Chloroflexota > Limnocylindria > Limnocylindrales > Limnocylindraceae > Limnocylindrus. Next base: position 12,162 of record JBBAWP010000005.1, on the reverse strand, counting down.
CGTAGAGCACGTACTGGAACTCAAGGAAGTCAATCTCCTGAAGAACCGGAATATTGAAGTTGTCAACGAGCGTGTTCAGCTGCTTCAAGAAGATGCTCTGCACGAGGTAGATCACGAACGCGCCGACCGCAACTCCAACTGGGTTCCCCATGCCGCCAAGAACGACCGCCGCAACCGCGCTGATGGAGACCACAAACTTAAACTGATCTGGGGCAACAATCGTAAGCTTGGCGGCATTGAAGACGCCGACGAAGCCGGCAATCGCCGCACCAACAGCGAAGGCCTGCAGTTTAGAAATCACCGTGTTCACGCCAGATGACTCTGCGGCGAGCTCGTCTTCGCGTACCGCATCCCACGCCCGACCAATGCGACTGTCTTGAAGGCGGAAGACTACGGTCATCACCAGCGCGATCATCACCATCATCAACACGTAGAACGGCCAGGGGTTGATGAGCGTGAACTCAAGGATCCCTGGGATCACTGGCTTGTCGACGCCGCCGAGTCCGTTGGTACCCCCAGTGAACGGGTCGGCGTTGAGAAGAACGATCGGGACAATCTCACCGAACCCGAGGGTCACGATCGCAAGATAGTCACCTCGAAGGCGCAGGGTAGGTGCACCAAGGAAGATCCCGAACATGGCACCAATGAGTGCGCCAACAATGAGCATTGGCCAGAAGGGGAGGTGGATATCGAAGAAAGGTGACGCCACGATCGCATAGGTGTACCCACCGAGCGCAAAGAATGCGGCATATCCAAGGTCGAGCAGTCCAGCGAAGCCGATCACCACGTTCAACCCAACGGCAAGGAGCGCGTAGATCCCTGCAATCGTGAACGCGTTCACCCATGCGTTCATGGACTGCAGGTCGCCAAACGGCGGGATGCGGCTGATGAGTGGAAGCGCCACGCCAATGGTGATCACGGCAACTAGGACACCGAGTGAGCGATGTTGCGCGAAGTAGGCGTTTGACCGCGCGCGGAGTGGGGCGAACCGTGCGGTGAGGGCGCTCATGCGCGATCCCCCGTGCTCGAGCCGAGCAGGCCGGTTGGGCGGAAGATCAAGAAGACAACAAGGAGCGAGAAGACGATCGCGCCGCCCCAGCGTCCGAACCCGAATGCAGCAGCGCCAACCTCAACGAACGCAATCAAGAATCCGCCGAGTGCAGCACCCGCCGTGTTGCCGATGCCGCCGAGGACGGCCGCGGTGAACGCCTTGAGGCCGGACTGGAATCCGAGCGTGAACGTGGTGTTGCCGTAGTAGAGGCCGTGGATCACGCCGGCGGCGCCAGCGAGGCCCGAGCCGATCAAGAAGGTGATCATGATCGTTCGATTGATGTCCACGCCCATCAGCGAAGAGGCGTCGCGGTCCATCGCGGTGGTTCGCATTGCGCGACCTGTCTTGGTGCGGGAGATGAAGAGCTGGAGGACCACCATCAGGAAGAGCGCGGAGCCGATCACGAAGAGGTTAAGCAGCGGGACGCGACTCTCCCCAAGGGTGAAGGCCCACTGCGTGGAGAAGAGTTGCGGCACGTTGGTGATGTACGGTCCCACAAAGAACTGAATAATGTTCTGCAAGATGAAGCTCACGCCAATTGCGGTAATCAACGGAGCAAGCTTTGGTGCGTTGCGAAGCGGCCTGTAGGCGAGCCGTTCAATGAGTGCGCCGACGAGCGCCATCACCACAATCGTCACGGTGAAGAGGACGATCAGACTGATGATCAAGGTTGGAATGTCGAGGACTGCGCCAGTCTGACCAAGCAGCGTGGTGCTGACGGCAATCGATACGAACGTTGCCACCATGAAGACGTCGCCGTGGGCAAAGTTGATGAGTTCGATGATCCCGTAGACCATGGTGTATCCGAGCGCGATCAGCGCGTAGATTGCGCCGAGCGTCATCGCGTTCAAGAACTGCTCAAACCCGAGCAGTCCAAGCATCAGCGCGAGGAACCCAGTGATGACCGCAGGCAAGAAGAACTGGCCGCGAACGCGCTCGGTGCGTACGGTGCCTGTTGCTGCTGCCATGAGCCCCCCCCCTTCAAGGTTGCGCGAGGTATCTATTGATTCTGCCTGTCCACTGCCCCTAGGGCAAGAAGTGGGCGGGTCTCCACCTGCCCCTTCGTGATTGTGGGAGGGCCCCCGCCGCCCTTACGGGCGAAGGGGGCCCTCCATCACGATCTCGTGATCCGAGCGGGGAGACCCCGCTACGAATTACTTGTTCGCGTAGTCGATCTGCTCGACGAACGTCCAGTTGCCATCAACAACCTCATAGAGGGAGATGATCTTCTGGGAGGTGTCGCCGTTCTCGTCGAATGACACGTCACCGAGGACCGTCGAGTAGACGGTTGCGGTGTCGGTCAAGGCTGCGCGGACGCTCTCGCGGGTGACTTCGCCAGCCGCAACGGCTGTCTTGATCGCCTCGAGAATGACCTGTGCACATGCGTAGCCGGATGCAGAGTATGCACCTGGGGCTTCGCCGTACTCAGCCTCGTACTTCGCTGCGAATCCAGCCTTGTCAGGGATGTTCTCGATTGCAGCAACGGAGCTGAAGCTCTTCGCAGCAGCTGCGCCCGCGATTGCAATGTATGAACCTTCGCCTGAACCGTCCTGGATGCCGTCGCCGCCGTAGAACTCAACATCGCCGAGTCCTGCCTGCTCGATGGCCTTGCGGAAGAGTCCAGCGCCGTCCGCCGTCACGCCACCGTAGAAGAACGCGTCAGGCGAAAGCGCCTTGGCGGCCGTCACGATTGCGGTGAAGTCGGTCGTGCCTGCTGGTGCACCTTCGCGGCCGAGAACGGTTCCGCCGCCGGCGGTGAACTCAGCTGCGAACGAGTCAGCAATACCCTTGCCGTATGTGTCTGTTGAATCAACGATGAACACATTCGACTTGCCGCGTGACTTTGCGTACACGGCAACGGCTGGTCCCTGGAGGTCGTCAGTTGCAGCTACGCGAACGTAGTTGACTGGGCGGCCACCACGGAGCGCAGCACCAGCATCACCCTTGGTGAGGTCTGGGTTGGTGTTCGACGGCGAGCACTGTGCGAGACCAGCTTCGGACGAAACTGGAATCTGTGCCTTTGCCGAAGAGCTGTTGAACGGGCCGACCACTGCAACGACGGTCTCGTCGCCAACAAGGGTCGTGACGTCCGTCGCGGCCTGAGCCGGATTGTGGACACCGTCAACGGCGTGGTCAAGGATCTTCGTCGCGAGCGTGTAGCCCTCGATCGTCGTCTCCTTGATTGCGAGAAGTGCGCCGTCACGGGCTGGGCCGGCGGACGCGAGCGAGGAGCCCGAGAGCGGAAGGCTGATGCCGATCGTCAGCGTCTTCCCTTCCGTCGTGCTTCCACCGCATGCAGCTGCGAGAAGCGCAACTGCTGCAAGGGCTGCGAAGCCCTTCTTGTTAAAGACCTTCATGAGGTCCTCCTTCTACTATTCCGCGCCGGATCCGACGCGGGCTCGGGGCTGATTCGGGCTATGCGATCACCACGCTGCGGCTTTCGCCATGACGTTGGTGCGGCTGCGCCCGATACAGTCGAGGAAGCACATCATGAACGAGGCGTCGCGCATGCGCAACTTTTTTTCCTGCAAAACGACCGAATTCGTGCGGAAAACCCCGAATGTTTAGAAAACGCAATCAAATCTAGGGGCGTGCCTTACTCCTGCGCGCGTGGCACCCCAGGCTCTGCGATCAGGAGTGCGGCGCCAGATGGGAGCGAGATTGCGTGGATGCCGACAGGGGCGCTGATGCTCTGAAGCGCGCTCATGCTTACTCCGCCAACCGTAGCCACACTGCCGCCCGCAAATTGGGCGGAGGTTGGGACTTGCGTGACAAGGGTTGCGGTAGCACCGAGCGGCGTTGCAAGGTCGCCGCTCCACGGTCCAATCACCGCAGCAATCTGGAATTCAGGCCCGGCCAAGATGCGATGGTGTCCAGGAGAGAGCCAATCAATCGTTGAGATCCGTTGCGCCACCGCATCGGAGTGAGTGGCGCGGCGAGCTTCGGCGTGATGCAAGGGTCTCTCGCTGCTGTTTCGCCCCCAGTCGCTGACGCGATAGGTGAGGTCAGAGGGCTGCTGTACCTCCCAGACCAAGAGCCCAGGCATCAGTGCATGAAGGGTTCCTGGCGGAACATCAAGGACGTCTCCGGGAGACACCGCCACGCGCGCCAGGAGCGGCGCCACGTCTTCGCCATTCTCAAGCGCCGCATCAACACGGAAAGGCTCCACGTTCGGGTCTCGCCCGAGGAGTAAGTGTGCGTTGGGCGCCGCTTCAAGGATGATCCAGGCTTCATGTTTGCCGAGCGAGCCCGCGCCGTGCAGCTCTGCAGCAAGTGCGTCACTCGGATGTACTTGAACAGAGAGTCGATCATGGACGTCAAGCAGCTTCACGAGTGGGCGTCGGTCACCAATCTCGCCGAACCACGCTTCTCCAATTCGCACCTGTGCCAGGCGCACCTGTGCCGGCTCCTGTGGCGCTGCGTCCGGGAAGAGTCCTGCGAGCCGAGTGCCGCCCCACACGCGAGGGACGAGTCGTGGCGCAATCAGCTTCACGACTGCACCACCGTCAGCGCAGCAGCGCTGCGACCGCCTTTGCCACGATTGGAATCTTCACGGCGGAGAGGCCAGCAAAGTTGATGCGGCCGCGCGCCACGAGATAGATCGCCTGCTCATCGCGAAGTTGCGCAAGCTGCGCATCGCTGAGTCCGAGCAGTGAGAACATGCCGCGCCCGCTGAGGAGGTGTGAGAAGTCGCCTGCGCCAGCCTGTGCGAGCGCGTCCACAAAGGCGCGCCGATTCCCATTGATGCGCTCACGCATTGCGGTGACTTCACCCTCCCATTGCGCGCGCAGTGCGTCGTCACCAAGGATCTCCGCAACGATCTCCCCCCCGTGTCCAGGTGGATTTGACCAGGCGGCGCGAATTGCAACTTTCGCATGCGTGAGGATGGCAGCGGCGGCGGCTGGATCCGCCGCAACAATGGCGAGTGCGCCGACTCGTTCGTCATAGAGAGCGAAGTTCTTACTCGCGCTCGCAGCAACAAGGACCTCACAGCCTGTGGCGAGGAAGGCACGAAGTGAGGCGGCATCTTCAATGAGTCCGTCGCCGAGTCCCTGGTAGGCAAAGTCAAGGATGGGGAGCACGCCGCGCGCTGCAACGGCGTTCGCAATCTCACCCCACTGTGCAGCGGTTGGATCAATGCCAGTTGGATTGTGGCAGGCGCCATGGAAGATGAAGGCGTCGCCAGGTGCCGCCGCCGCGATTGCATCGAGGAGCGCTCCCATATCAAGCTCGCGAACGTTGGCGGTGGTCCATGGATGTGATCGGTGGCGCACGCCAACCGCGTCGGCAATCTGTGGATGATTCGGCCAGGTTGGATCGCTCACCCAAATCTGAGCCGCTGGTCGCAAGCGTGCCACCAACTCCACGGCGAGCCGAACGGCTCCGGTTCCGCCTGGTGTGTGAAGCACCTCCACGCGTCCGCTGGTCGCGATCGGCGGGAGCGTGCCGAATGGGGCTCCAGGCTCGCGGAAGATAAGTGCGCGCATCAACTTTACGAGCGCTGGGTCGCCGCCGATCGGCTTGTAAAGCTTGGTGGTTGAGTTGGCAAGGAGACGGCGCTCGGCCTCTCGAACGCTGGCGAGGATCGGCGTGACGCCGTTCTCCTCCATATAGACACCAGCGGCAAGGTTGATCTTCTCTGGACGAGGGTCGGCGCGGAAGGCCTCCACAATCCCAAAGATGGGATCAGAAGGGGCGCTGCTGATCTTTGCGGAGAGGCTGCCGTCCACCATGAGGTGAGTCTAGCCGAGGCACTTCGGGGGCTGGCACGCCTCGCTTCGCGATTCTCTCGGGGGGCGTACGATCGCGCTGATGGACTTCTTCGATCTCGATCCGATCGGTTGGGCACTCCTCGGCTTTCTCGCCGGAGGGCTCTCCTCATGGCTCATCCGTGGACGTGCGGCGCGAGGCTGCCTCGCCAACATCCTGGTCGGCATTCTTGGCGGCCTAATTGGTGGAACGCTCGCGAAGAGCACTGGGTTCGGTGATGCGGGAGGCTTCCTTGGGTCGCTCTTCGTCGCGCTGCTCGGTTCGGTACTCTTAAGGCTCGCCATTGAGTTTGTTGATCGGAGGCCACGCAGATGAGCGAAGAGAAGCCGTTTAGCCCAGGGCTCGCGGGCGTTATTGGCGCGGAGACCGCGATCGGTTTTGTAGACGGCGCAAACGGAAAGTTGCTCTACCGCGGCTACCCCATTGAAGAGGTTGTCGCCAAGGGAACCTATGCAAGCGTGCTCGATCTTCTCCTCACCGGTGAGTGGCACCCGGACGCAGTCCTTGAGCCAGTCAAGGTTCCACCCGCAGTTCTTGCTGCACTCAGGCTCCTCCCTGCGCACGCACACCCAATGGATGCGCTTCGCACCGCGATCTCTGTCTGGGGGGCGGGTGAACGACTCGGCTGGCCGCCCACCGCAGATGAGGCACGAAAGATTGCAGCGTTTGCGCCATCTGCACTCGCCGCATTCGCGAGACTTCGTCAGGGACTCGAACCTATCGATCCAGAGCCAGGCCTCGGTATTGCCGCGGCCTTCTTGCAGCAGCTGCACGGCAAGACACCAGAGCAAGGAACCGCACGCGCGCTCGACGCGTATTTGATGGCGGGTGCGGAGCACGGCCTCAACGCGAGCACGTTCGCCGCGCGCGCAATCATCGCCACGCGCTCAGACATTGCCTCTGCAATCTGCGGAGCGATCGGCGGTCTTAAGGGACCACTTCACGGCGGCGCACCCGCCGAAGTGATCGGGCAACTTGGCGAGATCGGATCCATTGATCGCGCAGAAGACTGGGCGCGCGGCAAGCTCGCGCGACGCGAACTAATCATGGGCTTCGGGCATCGCGTGTATCGCGCATACGATCCGCGTGCTGCCGCACTTCGCAAAGTGGCGGAGGCGATGCCAAACCGTCCCGACTGGCTTGACCTTGCGATTGGCGCAGAAGAGGTGATCCTTCGCGTCTTTGAGGAGATGAAGCCAGGTCGCGCGATGAAGACAAATGTTGAGTTCTACGCGGCAGCGGTTCTCCAGGGTGTTGGCCTTGCGCCTGATCTCTTCCCCGCCACGTTCGCGATCGCACGCATCGCCGGCTGGTCAGCCCATGTGATTGAGCAGGCGGGCGTTGACAAGATCATTCGCCCAGACGCGCGATACATCGGGCATCCGGAGCGCCACCTCCCCGGTTGATCGCACGCGCCGCGAGTCTCGCGGCGTGCCCAGCGCTACTTCTCGCCGCGCAGCGCCTTCGCGATCTGTTCGCCGTGATCTAGTGGATGTTTCGAGTAACCCGCGAGCCAGTCGGCGATCGTGTACCTGCCGCTCTCTGTGTGCTCGCCATAACGCGCGAGATCTTCGTCTTCAAGGTGCTGCAACACGGCGAGTGAGCCGGCACGCACCGCAGCGAACACCGCAAGTGACGTGTCAATCGGATCGCGTTCGTACCCGAGTGCTGGGTGTGCGGCCCAGAGGCCTTCGTCGTACCCCTGAATGATTGAACCGAGCGGCTCAGCCACGAGTCGTCGTAGCCGCGCGTATGACTGCGCCTCGCTGTCCGCGAGATGATGGATCACCTGCCGTGGCGACCACCCTTCGGGGTGCTTGAGGTCGAGTGTCGCCGGATCAAGCGCGGCAGCCTGCTCAAGAAAAGTGCGCGTTGCGGACTCGTAGGCGGCGACGCGTGGCGCGTTCAGCTTCATTTTCCCGCGACCCAGTTGATCATGTTCGCCATCAGTGGGGCGAAGCCCTCCCACTTCACGAACGGCTCAGGGCACCAGTGCGGTCCAATGTCTGACGTCCAGACGAGCGTTCGCCCCTTGCCGACCTGAGATGAGGCAATCAGTGGATCGCCGTTCACCGAAGCGATCAGCGTTGCACCTGACTTCAACTGCACGCGGTTGTATCCGAGCAGCGCTGGCATGCCAGATGGAACACCGGCAAGGACCGGGTGTGCAGCATCGTTGATCACAGGGACAGCACCCTCGGGCGTCTCCGCGCGATCATCGTGCGTGTAGCAGGTCACAGGGAGCACCTCTTCAACAGCGGTACCCGCGAAGCGCGCCTTCGCCTCAAAGCCTTGGAAGCTGAGGTATCCGCCAGCCATGATCAGCGCCCCACCACCCTTCACCCACTCGGCGAGTAGCGTCAACCGATTCGGCATGGACTTCCCCTGCAGCCACGTCTCTGTTGGGAGCAGGAAGGAGTTTGTCCCAATGTCAGAGAGGACGATCACGTCGTAGGCGTCGAGTCCCTCTTTGGTGAATGGAAACTTCGCTGGGACATCGTGCGCGTAGAGCTGCTCAACCTCCATCCCCTTGCTGCGCAACGCCGCGTTGTACCAGTCGGCGCCCGAGTGGAAGGTGACCGACGTGAAGGAGTCAAAGCCCTTGTAGTGCGTTGCCTCAGATACCCATGACTCTCCAACCAGCAAGACCTTCATCGCTCCCCCTTCTGCGCTTAACGCGCCTCTTCAAACAACCTGCGCGGATTATCCGTCATCAGTGCCAGCGAACGCTCGAGTGGCAGACCGTGCCGCTCGAGGCGCGGCAAGAAGAACTCGATCAGATGTCCGTAGCCTGGACCGCCGTACGTGCGCAGCAGGCTCTTCAGGAAGATGTCCTGTGACATGAGTACGCGCGCGCCGTGTCCGTTCGCAACGAGGCGTGCGATGTTGCGCGCGTCGTCGTCTCCACTCGGGCACTGCGCCTGCTGATCTGCATAGAAGACCTCCATGCCGATCATGTCGTACTGGATGTATGCGCCGCGGTTGATCAGGCGGGACTGGTAGTCATAGTCGTCACCAGATGGATTGGAGTGGCAGAGGACGATGCTCTCCATCGGCACGCCACGTGCGGCGCAGAAGTCGAGGACCTCATCGCCGTATCGGAACCAGGCGGGCATGTGGACCTGCATGGGGAGGTGCGTCTCGCGCTGTGCGACACATGCGGCGGCGAGTGACTTCTTCTCGCGTGCGGTGAAGCTGCTCCCCACGCCGATCTCACCGATGATGCCGGAGCGCACCTTTGTCCCGCGCGCACCTTCGGTGATGTCGCGGATGATCTCCTCCGCAATATCGCGCTCACTCTTTGCATCGTTCTCCGCAGGTTGCGATGCATCAAGGTAGTAGCCAGTTCCCATGATGATGTTGAGGCCAGTCGTGCGGCTGATCTCGGCGAGCCCCTCTGGGTCTCGGCCGTTTCCGTCCGCACTCGTCTCAATGATGCTTTTTCCACCCTGCGCCGCAAATCGCTGCAACTCTTTCACTGCGAGCGCGCGATCGGTCATTGTGCAGTTGTCCTTGTTGACAAACGGATCGTGACGCAACTCCCACAGGTTCTCCATGGAGACCTTCTCGTCAACAAGCGCGCGTGCGCGCGGCGAATCGTTAAGCGGTGGGTGCCACCACGAGAGCACGTCGTTCAAGATGTGTTCGTGAGTCAGCGTCAGACCGAGCTGCGCGGAATCAATAACGCCGTTGACAGTCTGGATGTTGCTCATGCACGGAGCGTAGCGCGGCGGCGGTGAAGCAGCGCGGCTGAAACCACGCCCGCAGCGAGTACGAGCGCCGATGCGGCAAAGATCGGAGTGAGCGCGAGAAGGTCCCCTTCGCGTGGAGAGCCAATGCGTGCGGCGCTGGAGGCTGCGGCGAGCCCTGCAACATTTCCGGCGTACAACGGAAAGAGCGAGAGGCTGAGCGCAGCCGAGCGACGTGCAGGGGCAACGCGCTCTGCAAGCCAGGTGAAGACTGCCGCCTGCAAGAGGGCGGAGACGGCGGCGATCACGGTGACGGCGGCGGCAAGGAGCGGCAGGGTTGGCGCCACGGCGAGTGCGACGGCGGCTACCGCGCCTGCGGCGAAGGCAGCCCCCGCGCTGCGCGCGATTCCGACGCGGCGGAAGGCGTAGAAGGCGATCGCTGGCGCGGCAACAGCACCGGCGAGCGCGGTGAGGCCGATCAGCAGCCCAACAGCACCAGCGACGCCAGGGGTTGCGAGTGGCTCCGCCATCCCCGCCACGTCTGGTCCAATCGAAACTTCTGCAATGCGCAGCGGTAGCGCAGGGCGGAGCATGCGCTCTCCTGCGATCGCCAACATCAGCACCAGGTAGCCGGCACGCGCGATCGGATCCGTGAGCACCTCTACGATGCCGCGCTTCGCAACCTGGAGCACACTCCCCCGCTGCTGGACGGTCGGGCGCACGTCAGGAATCGCAATGATGTTTGCCACGATGAGGACGCCGTTCAGCAGCGCTGCGACGGCGATCGGCGCGGCGAGTGTCAGACCGAGACCGCCGATCAGCCATGCCGCAAGGAGCGGTCCTGCGGCGAAGCCCATTGGCGCGGCGGCACTGAAGAGTGAGATGACACGCGCACGCTCGCTCGCTGGCGCAACTTCACGAATCGTGGCGAGCATGACGCCGGTGTTGCCGAGCCAGAAGCCGAGTGCCACAGTCGCAGCAACCAGCTGCCAGGCCTGATCTGCCACTGCGAATGCGATCAGTGCGGCCAGCGCAATCAACCCACTGCGGACGATGACGAGTCGACGAGAGCGAAGCTCGGCAATCGCGAGCCAGATTGGTACTTGCGGCGCGCCAATGACAAAGAGACCTGCGATTGCGATGCCAGTCAGCGAAGCGATGTCGCCGATCGGCACGCCCGTCCCCTCCAGCGCGAGTGGAAGGTACGAGTAGATCATGCTCACCCCGAAGATCTCGGCAAACTGCACCGCGATATAGACCGCAACAATTCGTCGCCAGGCGGGATGGCCTTCACGTGCGCGGCTCACAGTTCGCCTCGCTGGGCGCGCGCTCGGATCAGCTTCGCCTCTTCGAGGATCGCGGTGCGCACCGTCTCTTTTCGTGACTCCCACGATCGCACCTGACGAGCCATGCGCGGGTTCTTCACAAATCGCTCCGCATGACGGTCAATGAAATCCCAGTAGAGCGTGGTGAACGGACACGCACGGTCGCCAGTAGAGAGCGTTGGATCGTAGGCACATGCAGAGCAGTCGTCCCCCATGCGCGAGACGTACGCGCCCCCTGAGATGTACGGCTTGCTGGTGATCTTCCCTAGGTCTGCAAACTGACTCATTGCGACTACGTTGGGGGTCACCACCCAAGGGTGCGCGTCAACGAATGTCTCAAGGAACCACGCGTCTACTTCTTGCGGGCGCACACCAATCAGCAGTGCGAAGTTTCCGAGCAACATCAGGCGCTCAATGTGGTGCGCATGGCCGCCGCTGATGAGCTTCCGTACGACCCGAGAGATGCACGCCATCTTCGTCTCGCCGCTCCAGTAGAACGAAGGGAGCGGTTCGGTGTGGTTGAGTCCGTTTGACGTCTCCCACTCCTTCCAGAATCGATCGTAGGCGTGGTGCATAAACTCGCGCCAACCGAGAATCTGTCGGATGAACCCCTCAATTGACTGCAGTGGAATCTCAGTCGGGCGGCGTGCGAATTCATCCAGTGCACGGATGCTGATCTCGTGTGCGGTGAGCAGGCCTAGATTCATCGCGCTTGAGAGGAGTGAGTGGTAGAGGTGCTCGTGCTCACGCGACATCGCATCCTCGTACGGACCGAAGTCCGCCAGACGTTCCGTGCAGAAGCGCTCAAGTGCTTCAAGGGCCTGCCCCCGGTTCGTTGGCCACCCAAACAAGTCAACCTCGCCGAAGTGTGCCGCCGATTCGGCGCGCACCTCGTTGATCACTTCCTGCGCAGTCTCTGTTGGAGGGAAGTGCGGCGCGCTCGGTACCACCGCCCCCTTTGGCAAGCGGCGGCGATTCTCCTGATCAAGATTCCATACGCCCCCTAGCGGTTCGTCGCCTGCGCCGGGCTCCATCAACCAACCGCGCGCCTTACGAACGCGGCGGTACCAGAACTCCATGCGCAACTCCTTGCGTCCGCTCGCAAAATCCTCCCACTCATCGCGCGTGGTCAGCCAGAGCTCGTTCGGCACAATGCTGAGCTGCACGCCGGTCTGCTCGGCCCAGGCCTGCATGCGCGCAGTGAGTTGCGGTGCGGCAGGTTCCATTGCGAGCAGGTGCGTGATCGGTGCCTGTGCGTGCGCGGCGGTGAGCCCCTCTTCGTAGGTGGCGGTGCGAAGCGCCTGTACGTTGAGACCTCGTGCGCGCA
>JBBAWP010000004.1:0-45504 GCA_040397155.1 Candidatus Limnocylindrus sp. | reverse complement strand
TCAAGATCAAGGACGTCGTTCAGTGTGGGTTCGCTCCCTTGCACAAGTTGTGCGCCAAGGACACCTGCGCGGTTTCGCAAGGCGTGCTGGTACGCGGCGGCGCGCTGATGCGGATTCTCACCGTGCTGGAAGGTGCGAACGCGCTCTAAGAGAAAGAGTTGTCGTTCAGGAAACTCGTCGTTTCCGCGCGCAGCGGGTGCAAGGACGGAGGCGAGGGCAAACGCCGCACTCTGGATCAGCCGTTCGCGGACGGCCGCACCAACGGTTCCACCATCACGCGCCATGGCAAGCGACCCAACAAGGTCCCCCGCGTCGTTGGCGTCAACCAAGAGAAGTGGCGCACCCGCTCCTCTTCCAATCACGTGGGCGACAGCGCCCAGTGCGGCGGGGCCGGCGAGTGGGGCAATGAGGAGGTCGCTATCCGTAAGGCCGCGGAGCGCCGCGTCGAGTTCAGAGTCCCCGAGCGCCACGTGGAGGATCCCTTCGCGGGTGAGCTCAGAGGAGAGGGGGAGGCACGCCTCAATGGAGCACCCTTGTGCGGCGAGGGTGGCAAGTGTCGGCGTGAACCGAGCGAGAGCAGGGTGCGCTGGGCTGGCGACGAGGAGGACCCGCATGGGGGCGATGATGGCATACTCGCCTGACGAACCGACCACTTGTCGGGTCAATAGAGATGAGTGAGGTAACGGAATGGCGCAGTGGCCTTGGGAGTATCTCTTCGTCGCGCTGAACGCGCGACTCGGCACCTTCTACACCCCATTCTGGGCGGTGAACCTCCTGCTCTTTATCTTCACCATCGTCGCCTACGTCTGGTCGACGCGCGGAGCGAACGGAAGAGGAGTGCTCGGCAACGAGTGGGAGTATCTCCTCTGGATTGGCGTGAGCACCTTCGGACTCAACCTGATCTACGCCGCCTTCCAGTGGTACGGAATCTTTCCGATCGTTACGACGGCAATTGGCCTCTACCTACTCCGCGACACGGTTGTGAATCGCTTCCCGCCACAGCTCGCCGCTGAAGCGGCGCATGAGGCGATGTTGCGCACACGGCGCCAGGTGAGCGACGGAGTGGAGGCAACTCTCAAGCGACCAAATCGCCGCGGCGGCAGCAAGAAGCGCTGAGCGTCACGCGGTGGAGATCCGCCGCTTCGGACCAGGACAGCGTCGACCAGATCGCGGTTCGGGGGCAACAGGCGTAGAGAGCGCGCTCCTGCACGCCGGCACAACGGCGCACATCACAGAGATCACCTTGAGCGAGCGTGCAGCGCTCGGACCACTTCGTTCACCGAATGACGCGCTGCTGATTGTGATTGAGGGCGGTGGATGGCTCGCCCTTGCCGACGAACGTCAGCGCGTTGCATCTGGCGAAGCGATTGCACTTCCCGCGGCGGTTGAGCGCCTCCTTGCGACCGACGGGGTTCCGCTACGAGCGATCCTTGTGGAGTTCTCTTCGCCGCGCGTACTCGAATAGCGCATACGTAAGAACCGCAACCGCCGCGAGCGCCGCTGCGAAGAGGAGTGTTGCTCCGCTCACGAGTGGCACGTCAACTGGTTTCTTAAGTGTGACCCCAAATTGGAACGACCAGGTCCATGTTGGGAAAACACCTTGATAGACGTTGTGCACTCCTGTTGGAAGTGGAAGTGCTGACCAGTTCGGATACCAAATCAGTGCAACGACCGCGATCGCACCGAGCGACCAGCGGAACAGCCGACGAGGATCGCGGATATGACGAAGTGACCACGCCGCATATGCGGCAGGGATCAGAAGCACCGCGCCGATCACTGGCCCTGGTGTTGCGAGCCCAGAAGAGAGGCAGACCTGGCTCTCTGAATAGACATCAAGAACTCCTGCGGCGGCACACAAGAGAGGCGTTGTAGTCCAAAACAGTGGCGCGGCAAGGATCAGTGCGGCGAGCCCGCCTTGCGCCAGTCGAACCGCGCGTGTCGCTCCGTTTCGCAAGTCGGCGAGAAGAAGTGCGAGTGCGATCAGTGCAATTTGTGAAGACGGGAAGTAGTGGTACTGAAACGCGGCGCGGTCAACGCGCGCCCATGGGAGCCAAAGTGCAAAAAAGATGATGGCGGCGCTCGCAAGGCCCCAGCTCTTCTGAATCCACGCCTGACGTGCAAGCCACGCGGCGCCGGCGAGGCCGAGAATGCGCGACGCAACATTTCCGCCGTTGTAGATTGCGCCGCTCCACCCGCCAGCCGCCGCAAAGCTTTCCTGGAAGAACCAGACCGGTTTCAAGTCAAACGGCCACGCCCACCACGGCGAGCTTGCGGCGTGTGCCACGCGGAGCGTGTCGTGGTACTGATACATAGAAGTGGTGAGGTCGGCGAGTGTTCTCCCGTCGTTTCCGAGCGGCCAGCCTTCAACGATCTGGTTTCCCAGCGCCGCCCATGGGAGATAGCTGATCAGATAGACCGCAAGCGGGAGTGCAACGAGGGTTGCCCCAACAAGGAGTGCCGACGCGCCTGTAGAGACGACGTCGCCGACGCGCTGCAGATCGAGACCCTTACGGTTCATGCCGCCAGCTCGGCGGACTACTGCGACCGTGCCGACGATCACAAGCACTGCAACCCCAAGGAAGGGAAGATTCGGAAGTCGCGTCCCCTCCGCCGAGGTAGAGAGTGCGGGGGGGAGGAGGATCGCACTGATCCCAATGAGACCCGCCAGGGCGGCGAGTCTCCCCCATGCACTGCGCGCGAGCCAAAGCAGCCCGAGCGCTGCAATCCCGTAAAGGGCCACCCACTTGCTCGCGAGTGCGAGGCCGAGGGCTACGCCAGTAACAAGGAGGAGGAGGCTCCCCCCCGCAACCCCGCGCGCGCGACCTTGTAGCCAAGCGACAAAGGCGCAGGCGGCGGCCAAGAGCGCCGCAAACAAGTAGACGTCGTTCATCCCGATGCGGCTCTGCACGAATCCTGCGCCGTCCAACAGGGCGAGGAGGCCCGTGAGCGCGGCAACGTCGCGGCGCTCCGTGAGGAGCCGCGCGAGGAGTGCAAGAAGTGCGGCAGCGATCGCTCCAGCAATCACTCCGGGCCAACGCCACCCTGCAGAGAGGTCGCCAACAGCAACCTGCACCATCTCGCCGTTTGGCCACGCGGTGATCAGCTCTCCTCGCCCTCCGTCCGGCAGTTCGGCTGATCCATCAATCACGGCACCTATCACGTTGTCGCTCATAAGCGGCTCAGCACCACTCACCGCTGGATTGCGAAGCTCCGTGTCCGCAAAGTAGGCGTTTCCGTTTGGCTCAATGCTCCAGAGCGCGGCGGCGCCACTCGCTGTTTGAGTCGGTGCTACCGCGTGCACAATCCGCGTTGCGTGGTTCACAATGATCAACGATGCATCTGCGATGCTGATCCTCGCCACGCTTACGGCTGGTGTATTCGCGCGCAGCGTGTACACAGAGATGCTGTCGGGTCCCGCGGCGTAGACACGAGGTTCGTCAAACCAGTCCACTCCTCCGAGTGCGCTCACTCCCCCGGTCACGGTGGTGATCTGTGCGCCGCCAAGATCATCGGCGCGCAGAAGCGTAAAGCCAGCACTCCCTGCAACCACCACGTGGCTCGCTTCGTCAACGCGAACGATCTCAATCTGACGGACACCAGCAACGGTGGCTCGCGAGGTGATTGCACCACGCTCAACACGGATCACCTCGTTCGCTGTGGCGATCAATGCAACGTCACCAAGACCACGCACCGCGCGTACGTCAGCAACGTTCGTGCTCCATCGAGTGAACGGGGCGCTGTTCCCCCCATCAGCAGTGTCGCCAACCGCGTGCAACAGGTCACCGCTTCTGGAAAGAGCCCATAGTGATCCGTCGTCCGCCACACTCAGTGCACGGGCACTCGGTTCGTTGATCGTTCCAATCACCGCACGTGTTGCAGGGTTGATCACATCAATGCCGGTTGCTGTTGCGACCCAGATTCGCGGCGCGCCTACAGCGCCTTCTGGTCGTGACGCGATCGCAAGGATCGGAGCGCCGTAGTTACTCCCTCCTTCTACGCGTGGGGCACCAAAGATCTCAAGGCCTGCTGCGATCGCATACTTCGCAAGGTGCGGGTGGGTGTACTCGTAGATCGGATGTGGGTCGCCGTACCGCCAGTGCTGCATGAACTCTGTTGCGGTGCGCACGTGATAGACCTCGTCAAAGTGGAATCGCGTTGGCTCACCCACGCGCCACCCGCGAAGTGAGAGTGCGGTAACCGCAATGACGACCACCATCCAAAGGTCGATCCGGTTGAGGCGCGCTCGCGGCGCAGCGATTGTTTGCACGTGTTCGTCTGCTTCGCGCGTGCGCGCTGGCGTTCGTCGCACCACCCTTGATTCGCCAGTTGGTAGCCGGAGAAGTTGATAGCCCGCGGCGCAGAGCGCTGCCGTGGCAGCAAAGGCTGCCGTGATGATTGCGGCTGGGGTTTGGAGTGCGTCGGTAGCTGGTCCAAGGTCGGGGACTCCTGGGTTTTGGAGGTACGCAAGCGTGAGTACCCCCCATGTGTTGGCAATCAACACCAGCGCGGTTACGGCGGCGGTCGGACGCCAGCGCGGGAGCGCCGCGGCGAGCGCAAGGGTGAGCGGAACTGCGGGGAAGAGGTAGCGCTCATGGACGCGCGTTGGGAGGACGAAGAAGGCGATCGCGATCAGGGCGAGGGCGGCGACCGTTCTGGTGCGCTCGTCGTGTCGTGCCGCCCACCCTGCCGCGGCGATCGCCACAAGGAGCAACAGTGTGCCGATAAAGAGTGCTGGTGGGCCGAAGCCAAAGAGAGGAGCGGTGTCGCTCCCCCAGCCTCCGTTCAGGACGATGCCTGTCCCGCCACTATCCGCGAGCGCCCAGAGGTTCCACGCGTTCACGCTCAAGTATGGGTAGGTTGCCGCCGCCTCGCCAACTCTCTGGATCACGTCAATCACGGTTAGGCCAAATGGAAGTGCCGCAACGGAGACTACCGCCGTGCCGGTGAGGGCAACGAGTGGGAGTGACCAAACATCGCCGCTGCGACGCGCGCGGACGATTGCAATCACCGCAATCAGGGGGATGAGGATTCCGAACTGCGGCTTGATCACGGCAGCCAGTGCAGCGAGTGCAGCGGCGCGGACGGTGCGCCCTTTGATTAGCTCTGTGACTGCAAAGACCAACACGCTCGTTCCAACGGCGTCGACCTGCCCCCAGACTGCAGAGTTCAGCCACGTGATCGGTGTGAACGCAAGGAGGAGGGCGACCACGCGCTGCGCGCGCGTTGATGCACCGAGCTCACTCGCCAACCGAACCGTGGCAACGATGAGTAGGCCGTCAGCAAGGATCCCTGGAAGCTTGATCAGCGCGCCAGGATCAAACGATCCTGTGAGCGCTCCGCTGAGTGCGCCGAGCGGCCAGAGGATCCAGAGATAGCCAGGGAGATAATCAAGAAAGTAGCCGCGTGTGTATGCGCCAAGCGGACCGTTCGCACCAAGGTCTGCCGCCCAAAAGCGAAATGCTTCGAGGTCTGCGGTGAACCCAGCGTTCGCCGGAAGGAACACGTATGCGATGATCATGCGCAACAGAAGTGCGAAGACGACGATCAGCGCAGTGCTCATGGGGTGAGTGTAGCCGTGGAGGGGGCAGGTGCAGATACCGATTAACGAGCTCTCCCTCTTCTTTCCGTGTCACAACGAGGCGGAGAACCTTGACGCGCTTGTTGCTGAGGCGCTGAGCGCACTCCCTACGCTCGCTGAGCGGTATGAGGTGATCCTTGTTGATGACGGCTCTACCGATGCAACACCTGCCGTCGCAGCTCGGCTTGAAGCGGCCCACCCGAACGTTGTTCGCGTGATTCGACACGACATAAATCGCGGGTATGGCGGAGCGCTCCGCTCCGGGTTTGGTGGCGCGCGCTACGAATGGATTGCCTTCACCGATGGGGATCGGCAGTTCCGCGTTACAGATCTTGCAGCGCTCATCTCAGCGGTGCCGAATCACGAAACGGTTGCACTCGGTTACCGCATCAAGCGTGCCGACCCTGCGCTACGGAAGATCTACGCCGCGGTGTATCGCCTCGCGAATCGCTTCTGGTTTGGCCTTCCGGTGCGCGATGTGGACTGCGCGATGAAGCTCTTCCCTCGTGCCACGCTGCACGGCATCGCCGTTGCATCAAGCGGAGCATTCTTTTCCGCAGAGTTGCTTATCAAGTTACGGGCGCGTGGCGTGCAGATGGTTGAGGTTGGCGTTCCGCACTTCCCGCGCGTTGCCGGATCTGCCAGCGGCGCTCGGCCCTCCGTGGTGTTTGCGGCGGTGCGTGACTTCTGGTCGCTTCGTGGTGCGCTCTGGTTCCGCCGCGCGAATGCACTCGCGCGAGGGGTCCGGCTCCTCTAGCTCAGCGCTCCGGGTCACTCCCCTTCACATCGTTCGGCTGTTCGCCGTCGAGCGAGTTCACAAAGTCTCGGAAGAGCGAAAGGCGCTCCTCCTCGGCCGCCTCAGGAACGATCCCTTCGGCTGCGAGGAGGTCGAGTGAGATAAAGATTGGTGCGTTGGCGCGGAGGGCAAGTGCCACGGCGTCGCTTGGTCGGGCGTCGAGTTCCTGTACTGCGCCGCCCGTAGGGGCAACCAGCATTCGCGCGCGAAATGTTTCGTCTCGAAGCTCCACGATTCGAACCTCGCGCAGCTCTGCGCCGAGCGCGTTCATCATGAGTGTTGCAATGTCATGGGTGAGCGGGCGCTCGGGGCGCACCCCTTGCAGGTGATACGCGATCGCGTTCGCTTCGTTTGGACCGATCGGGATTGGGAGATATCGTCGCTCTTCTGCATCACGGAGGAGCAGGATGTGTGTTCCAGAAATCATCTGGACACGAACCCCCTCAACAACCGCTCGTCGTAGATCCATGCGGTGATGATCCCACCCTTCGCCGCGCCGTGCGCGCCGGAGGCGGCGCCGCAGGTTACGGCTGAATGCTCGGCAGTTCGATCACGGGAGCGGCGGTGACGGCTGGAGTTGGAGTGGCGCCAGGGGTCACCGCTGCGCCGAGCACCGCACCTCGAATGCGCCCCTCTTCAGCCCAGATAAACGTCGGCGCTCCGCCATCTCGAGCCAGCGCTATGTAGCCGCCGACAATGCTGGAGACGACACCGTCGCTCGCTACAAGTTGATACTGCGCGAGCACGCTCCCAGAGGAGGCCTTGCTGTACGCAAGTATTCGCTCATTACGAACATCCCACCCGTAGAGCACGCCGGTGCGGCTCGCACCTGCGGAGAGGATGAGTCGGATCTCTGGAGTGCTTCGGATCACGCTGTCGCCAGGGTCCGCTGGAACCCACTCGTCCACGGCGCCGCCCACATACCTTCGTACCGCGCCGTCTTGCGCAAGGTAGAGATCGCCGTCGATTGCCATCGCGTCCACACTGGCGAGCGACGTTGGGTTAATCAGATATCCAGTCGGCGGGGCCGGATAGCCTGTCCCGTCAGGGGCGGGCGTGTATCGCAAGATTTGTCGCGCTGAGGGGTCAACCACATACATTCGATACAGCCCTGTCCCTTCATCGGCAGCGAATCCGGAAATGATCGTTACGTCGCTCCCCCAGAGCTCGCCGTCCCGCACGCGAAGCTTCACGAGTGTTCCCTTCCCGCTTGAGTCGGCTGGTCGCCAGCGCCAAAGATTGGACGAGGCGTCGAAGATAAGAATGTCTGGCCCTGACGCGCTGATGGTTTGCGCGCGGCCGGTGGTACTCCCAAACAGTTCATATCCGGGCTGGTAGATCACGGTTGCGCGCGGGTTTGGTTGCGCCGCCGGATCCACTCGGTATACCGCTCCCGAGAAATCATCCAGGATGTAGCTGTATCCGTCCGGCCCTTGGGTGATTGCGGTGATCTTGATGGGCACTGTTGCGGAAGTGAAGTCAAACACATCAAACACTGTTGCGCGAGTGAGAAGGAAGAGCTTGTCGAGCGGCGGTCCCATTCGTTCGCGAAGTGCGTTGATCTCTGACATCGGGGCGCCACCCGCTTCGGCAGTCACGAGTTTCTCAGTTGCGCTGACGAGTAGTGTTCGCGCGCGGTCGGGGTCGCTTGCAAGCAGATTGGTGACTGGGTTAAGTGCCTCGTCAACGGCCCGTGCTGCTTCGGCGAGTGACTCCCGCGCGTTTGCTGCAGCATCAAGCGTTGGATTCGTTTGATTCAGATAGACGCTTGCAACCCCGCCAACTGCGGTAATGAGGATTGCTGCAAGCAGCACGCTTGCGCTGCGCCGTCGACTTCGAGCAATCGCCTGCTTTGGTGACGCCTGGCGTTTGCGTTCAATACCTAGGCTTGGTTCTGGCACTCGCGAGGCAGCCCACGGGAAGCGCCGCTCAGCTGCGCTGATGAGTCGTCTCGCCGCAACGCGGAGCCGCGAGGGGGGTGTGGATCCACGCTCAGCGCGAGAGCGCTCAATCTCTGGCTCAGCACCAGGGCTGCGTTCTGCGCGTGCTCGTGCAGCGCGGCGGATTGCTTCGCGGCTTCTTGCGTCGCGGCTTGGTTGAGCCACGCGGGCTGCTGGTCCACGCGTTGACACCCCGCCGCGCGCGCCGCCACCTCGACGCTCGGCGAGCACCTCTTGGGCGGCTCGGTCAATTGGGGCGTACGGCTCCGTTGGGCGTTCAGGGCGGCGGCGATCCGCCTCTGGCTTCGGCGGCACGGCGGCGGCAATGAGTTCACTCCGCTCGTCGTTCCCCTCCTCCCATCGCGCGCGGGCGCGTGCTTTGGCTTGCGCAATGTTGTCTGCCGGAATCGCCAACAGGGTGTCGCTGGTTTGCGAGGCGCTTCGCAGCGCTGGTGGCGTCGGCTCTTCGCTTGCAAGAAGGAGTGCGAGCTCTGCGCCGTCGCTTGCAGATCCTGGCCGGCGCTTCAAAAGCGCTCGCCCCTCCTCTTCGGTGAACGCTAACGCGATCCGGTCACCAATTGCGAGCGCAACGCGTCCGGTGACAACTCCTTGTCGCTGCGCGGCTCCCGCTGACGCGCCTGGAGCGCCAGCAGGGAGCAGGACGGTGACGTGTCGGCTTTCACGGAGGAGTGAGGCGACGGCGGTGAGGTTTCCGCTTGATGCGGCCCACGCTTCACGACGAAGGAGGCCGACCATGCAGACCTCGCTCTGTTCGCCAAGCTGCTCGCGGAGCGCAACGATGATTGTGCGCGCACGCTCACCCGCACCCCCTTCCCCTTGGTCAAAAAGGTTTAGTGCGCGCTCGGCTGCCGCCTTGAGTTGAGATGCGTTCGATCCTGGGGCGTTGAGTAGAATCGCGCGCGCACCGAGCGTGCGTGCGGTTGTGGGGCTCGCCGGCATGCGCAGCAGTAGTGCGCGGTCGCCCGCGGTGACCAGCGTCGCCGAGCCAACCAGGAGGGTTGGTTGCGCGTTCGTTGTTCGAAGGCTGTCGTTCATTGCGCTGAGGATACGCCTAGTGTCGCTCGGTATCGTCGTTGCCCTGTCCGAGGCGCACGGTTAGCCCGATTGCGCGCGCGCCGCCTGGGTGGCTTGAATAAGCGCTGGCAATCTCGGCGCTACGTAGGTGGAGCTCTTGCGCGGTTGCGCGGTCGTCAACTTCAATCGCAAGTCGGCCCCCTTCACTCCCCGCCGTGAGTCGGCAGTGCGGCGCAAGGTGCGGCGCGATCTGCACGAGAAGCTCGTGAAAGACACGAGCGCGTTGTGAAAGTTCAAGCTCTTCTTGAAAGCCGAGCGCGCGCGCCGCTTCAGGAATTAGTGTGCTCAACTTCTGCGGCTTCCTTTTACGTTGACGCTTATCGTTCACGCTTCACCTCACTTCCGCGCGGACCTCGAACCACTTCTTGGCATGCGCTGGCAGCGACGAGCCGCGGAGCGAGATCGCCGAGCGTCGTGGTGGTGATGATGGTCTGGGGGAGTGCGGTAAGGCGCTGCACGAGATGATCGCGTCGCTCCGGATCAAGCTCAGAGAATGCATCGTCGAGCAGAAGAAGAGGCGGCTCGCCGCGATCGGTAGTCAGTAGCTCAATCTCCGCAAAAAGAAGCGCAAGAAGCAGGCTGCGCTGTTGTCCGCGCGATGCGATCGGCGCGAGATCTTTTCCATCCGCCTTAAACGTCAGGTCATCGCGGTGTGGGCCAACCAGTGTGTGTCCTTGATAACCCTCGCTCTCCGCGGTTTCCTCAAACGATCTGCGTAGGCGGATGGCGGCGGCGTCCGCGTCGTCATCTAGGAGGTGCGCTTCACGCGAAACATAGTGGACGGTGAGATCGCCCTCTGTAGGGGCGACCTCGCGGTGCGCGGTTGTGAGGGGGCCTGCGAGTGCGCGCAGCAGTTCGTTGCGAGCCGCAACAATCTCCGCGCCGCTACTGATCAAGAGTTCAGTCCACGGCTTCATCTCTGCGCTGATCGCCCGTCGCTCAGCACCGTCGCTCTCAAGCGCATCCTTCAAGAGCCGGTTGCGCTGCTTAAGTGTGCGTTCATACCTGGTGAGGGCAGCGCGGTAGCCCGTCTTCCACTGGATTGCCATTCGGTCTAGGGCGGCGCGACGCACGGAAGGGGCCCCGACGACGAGGCCTGTCTCTTCCGGAACAAAGGCGGCGATCTTGAGCTTCTCGCCGAGCGTCTCGCTCCTTCGCGCGGTGCCGTTCACGAGATACCGGGTGCGCTCCGAGCGGCCGATCTCTGCGGCGAGTGTGGTTGCCGCAAGCGGATCGTCCTGCGCCTCACGTGGGTCTCGAAGTGTGACGGTGAACGCACCGCTGCTTGCCCCCTCTTGGACGAGTTCGCGGAGCGCGCTTGCACGGTGCGAGCGACCGGTGGCTGCAACAAGCAGCGCTTCGATCGCGGTGGTCTTCCCAGCGCCGTTCGCCCCCCAGAGGATCTGGGGGCCTGCGGAGAAACGGATCTCTCCAGCGGTCCAGCTTCGGATTTGTTGGAGGCGCACGCGCTCAATCACTTTGTCCACTCCTCTTCATCGGTTGACGAGCGTCTGGGCCGCGCGGTGTGCGGCACCGCATGATCAGGAGGGGGTGCGCACCGGCATCACGACATGGAGGTAGTCGCGCCCATCAAGCGGGCGAAGCAACCCTGGTGCGATCGGGCCAGTGAGCTCCAGGGAGAACTGGTCTGCTTCAACGCGGGAGAGCACGTCCACGAGATACTTCGCGTTGAACGCAATCGTTGTCCCTTCGCCTTCGACCGTTGCTTCAACGTGTGCCGCATGATCGCCAACATCTGCGGCGGCGGTGATGTCAATTGCTCCACCGCCTTCAGGTGTAATCGCGAATCGCACGATGTGCGCTGACGCGTCGGCCACAACTTGCGCAAGGCGAACGGCGCGCAAGAAATCGTCGCGCACGATAGTTACCTTTGTGGTGTGGGACGTTGGGATCACTTGCTGGAATGGTGGGAATTGCCCATCAATAAGTCGGCTGACCAACATGGTGTCGCCGAGCTTGAACTGCAGTTGGTTCTTCGCCGGTGTCAGTGTTATCTCAACAAGGTCATCAACATCTGAGAGCAGACGAAGGAGTTCGGCATACGCACGCGCAGGCACGATGATGCTCGTCTCTGGTGCCGCCTCTGCAAGCGCAGCACCAGCGACTGCGATGCGGTAGTTATCCGCAGCGGCAAATGTTGCCTTCTCTCCGGTGAAGCTTGTGAGCACGCCGGTGAGGATCGGCCGCGCTTCGTCGCCTGCGGCGGCGAACACGGTTGAGTCGAGTGCGGCGCGCAGCTCTTTCTGTGAGATCCGCGCCGTTACGCGCTCGCCAGCGGCGCCGACTTGAGGGAAGTCGTCGGCGGGTGTTGCGCGAAGGTGTGATGCGCTGCGACCGCACTTCAGGTGAACACGGCCGTCCGGGAGAAGCGAGATATCAATCTTCTCGTTCGGGAGCCCGTTCACCACGTCGCTGAGAAGGCGTGCTGGGATCGTTGTTGCACCCTTCTCTTCAATCCTGGCGGGAACCCAATGGGTCACCGCGATCTCGAGGTTGGTTGCCACGAGCCGGAGTCCGCCGTCCTCGGTGCCGAGGTAGACGTTCGAGAGGATCGGAAGCGTGTTTCGAGAGGCCACACCGTGACCGACAACCGCCAGGCCGCGCGCCAGGTTCTCTTGAGTCACCGATAGCTTCATTTCAACTCCTCCACATACCCCTCTGAGCGTCTTGCTAATAGTGTCTTATCTCTTTAAACCCGTCACCGTCGTATTCGTAGTGTGGAACCTGTGGAGCCTACGCGTAAACCCTCGTCCAGGAACCGTGGGGAACCTCCCCTGAAGTGTGAACCACGCACCCCCGGTGCGCGTAAACCTCACCGTTTCTCGGGAGAGGCTGGGGGGAACCCCAGGTCGGTTCTCCACATCGTGTCCTCAGGCGCTCACGCCCCCCGTGCGAGAAGGCGGTGTTTCCACCACTTCTCCACCAGATATCCACAGGTTATGCGGAGGCAGCAGCCCCCTGGCCGTAGCGGAGGAGCGCCTCGCGCAGAAGGGCCACCTCTCGGCGGAGCTCCGCGTCGTAGCTCATCTCGCGCTCGATCTTGCTGCAGGCGTGGATGATCGTGGAGTGGTCTCGCCCCCCGAGCGCACCGCCGATACGAACGAGCGACGCGTCGGTCTCCTCACGCGAGAGGTAGGCGGCGATCTGGCGAGGAACCACAATCTCACGGTCGCGCTTCGGGCCGCGCAGCTGCTCAACGGTCACGCCGTAGTGTTCGGCGACAACGGCAACCACCTGCTCCGGCTCAAGAATGCGCTTCGGGCTCGGATAGACCGCCTCGCTCAACACCCGTGCGGCGAGCTCCATCGTGACCGGCATGCCGCTGAGGCGGCCCACCGCAACCAGACGGGTGAGCGCCCCTTCAAGTTCGCGCACATTGCTCTGCACGCGGCGGGCGACCTGCTCCAACACATCATCTGCAACGATCACGCCGCTCTCTTCAACCTTGCTGCGCAGAATGGCGATTCGCGTCTCAAGATCAGGCGAAGAGATGTCTGCAATCAAGCCCCACTCAAAGCGAGAGCGAAGACGCTCTTCAAGGAGTGAGATTTCCTTTGGTGTGCGATCCGAAGTGATCACGATCTGCTTCCCTGCGGAGTGGAGGGTGTTGAATGTGTGGAAGAACTCTTCCTGCGTCCGCTCCTTGTCCGCAATGAATTGGATGTCGTCGATCAGCAACACGTCAATCTTCCTGAAGCGCGAACGGAACGCGTCGGCCGCACCCTGCTGGATGCCGAGAATAAACTCATTGGTGAACGCTTCGCCAGTGATGTAAAGGACGCGTCGCTTTGGCGAACGCTCCATCACCGCGTTTCCGATCGCGTGAAGCAGGTGTGTCTTCCCAAGACCAGTACCGCCGTAAAGGAAGAGCGGGTTGTATGCGCCACCTGGCCGCTCGGAGACAGACTGCGATGCAGCGTGTGCAAGCCGGCTCGCGGAACCAACGACATACGTTGCGAATGTGTATCGCGCGTTCAGGTTGGTTGGTCGCGCTGGCTCGCTCGCATCAACAACGCGAACTGAATCGCTCGAAGGTGTGTGCGTGCGCACCTGTGATGCGGTGTCTGTTGACGCACTCTTCTTCCCTGCGAGCGCGCCTTGCGCATCAAGCTCATCCTCGCTCACAACTTCTACCTGGAGCGTCACGCTATAGCCAACAATCTTTGCGATTGTTTGTGCGATGAGTGAGCGGTAGCGCTCCTCAATCCAATCCTTTGCAAAACCAGAAGCAACACCGAGCGTGAAAGTGCTGCTCTGTTCGTCAACGCGAAGGAGTGCGGTTCGACGGAACCAGGTTTCGAAGGTCGCCTGGGAGAGGCTGATCTCTAGCTCTCCGAGAGTGGCGCGCCAGACCTGTCGTCGATCCATGCCGCAGCGCCTCCCTCTCTTTTCCCCGCGTCAGAGAGTCAGTGGGGCAGCGTTGCGGCCGCCCGGACCCTGTTGGGGGGACGCGGAGAATAGCAGCAACTTCTCAACCCGTACGACGCGTCGCGCGAGCATTGTTACACCCAGGGGCGGAGTGCCTCTGGGCTACCGCCAGCCTCCCCGTAGCGCCATCGGCGCAGGGATTACCGTGCCTGAATTGACACCCTGGCGGCTCCCCGACGATACTTCCCTTCCTAGATCCGCCCACCTCGCGGCCCTAGGCCAGGCAGCCCTCTTGGCACCCGGTCCGCACGGCGGAGCGACGCCAAGGCCACATTGACGGGAGCGATCAACATGAAGCGAACGCACCAGCCAAAGAAGCGACAGCGATTCCGCGAACACGGTTTCCGTAAGCGCATGTCGACGACGTCGGGCCGCAAGGTCTTGGCTCGTCGCCGCGCACGCGGCCGCAAGCGCCTCACCGTCTGAGCGGGCCGGCGCACTCGCGCCCCGCAGGTTTCGACATGATTCGAACCGCAGCTGACTTTACGGCTCTTGCCGCCGCGCCCGGTGTCAACTCACCACTGCTCGGCGTTCGCTTCGCTGTGCGCGATCGCGCCGTACCCTCGCTGCGCATTGGAATTGCCGCAAGCAAGAAGGTTGGCGGCGCAGTGGTGCGCAACCGCATTCGCCGCCGGCTCAAGGCAATCACACGAGACCTGGCGCCAGCGGTTGTACCTGGCACAGACCTTCTGATTGGCGTGCGCGCTTCGGCCGCAACTGCATCGAGCGAGCAGCTCCGCGCCGCACTCACCGATTGCCTCCGCCGCGCAAAACTTCTCTCTGGCACCAATAGCGAGGCACGCGCGTGAAGCGACTCGCCGTTGCCTTCATCCATCTCTATCGAATCCTCTTTGCATGGCTGCCATCAAGCTGCCGGTTTGAGCCGAGCTGCTCTCGATACACGGAAGAGGCGATCATGAAGTACGGCGTCCTTAAGGGGAGCTGGATGGGTGCGCGCCGAATTGCGCGCTGCTCCCCACTCAGCGCCGGCGGATGGGATCCAGTCCGATGATCAACCGAGCGCGTCAACTGCTCCCAACGGTTCTCCTTCTGACACTCGTCGCGCTTGTTGTTGGTGCGTGTGACGCTGCCTCAGTCGTTGTTCCGCCATCTCCGCCAGCGCCTCTCGTTCCAGCATCGCCAGGCGCTGATCCGTTCAGCCTCCTCTCTTGGTTGTTTACGCCAGTCTTCCAAGCACTCTTCATTGGCCTGGTCTTCTTTGACAACCTGACAGGAGATATCGGAATCTCAATTCTCCTGCTCACGATCGTCATCCGCGTCGTGTTGATTTCGCCGTACCGGCGCCAACTTGTTTCACAGAAGCGCACGCAGCTGCTCGCGCCAGAGGTGGAAGAGATCAAGCGTCGCTATAAGGGCGATCGGATGAAGATCCAGCAAGCGCAGGCGGAGCTGTACAAGACGCGCGGCATCAATCCGCTGAGCGGCTGCCTGCCGACCCTGCTTCAGTTCATCGTGCTCATCCCAATGTATTCAGTGATCGATCAAGGACTTAAGACGAGCGATCCAAGCGCCATGCTGAGCATCTTCGGATTCCAGGTCTTGGATCCAGGCTGCGTGAACGGTCTCGCAGACGGTGTCCGCTGTTTTGACACAACAGTGGGATGGCTTGGCGGGCTTGATGTTTCGCAGCCATGGGCACCACTCGTTCTTCTCGGAGTCGGCATCTCCCCGCTCGCGCTCGGTAGCGCACTGTTGCAGGTGTTGCAGACGCGGATGACGCTGCCAAAGGGCGGCGCGGCAAAGGGCGATCCGTCAGCGGCAATGCAGAGCCAGACACTGGTGATCCTGCCGCTCATCTCAATCCTGTACGGCGGCATCTTGCCGGCGGGACTCTTTATCTACTGGATTGCGTCCACGATCTTCTCGTTGGCGCAGCAGTATTTGATCCTCGGCTACGGCGGACTCTTCCCACTCTTTGGGTGGACTCCGGCCTTCGCCGTGAACCATGCACCGCGATTCCCCGTGGCGATGCCGGAGAGCGCTCCGGCGGGCGACGTGGTTGAAGGGGCACCACAATCCCGCACGGATCTTGACCGCGCCGCATCTGCGGCCGCCACGATTCGTTCGGCCAAGAAGCGCGACCGACACGGTCGCCGAGGGGGCAGATAATGGCGAGCGAGAGCGCATACCAGGAGTTCACAGGCAAGAGCGTTGAAGAGGCGCTCAAGATCGCATGCGAATCCTTCAAGGTTGGACTCGCCGACCTCGACTTTGAAATCATCGCGCCAGGCTCCAAGGGCGTTCTCGGCATGGGTGCCGAGCCAGCGCGGATCGTTGCAGCGCCAGCAAGCGCAATCGCAGGCAGCACGCCAAAGCGAGCGACCGAACCTGCGCCACGCGCCTCAGCACCACGAGACGCTGCACCACGAGATGCTGCGCCACGCGACTCCGAACCGCGACCGGCACGCAGCGCACGACCAGAGCGTGCGCCAGCGGCACGGGCGGAGCGACCCGCGCGAGCACCGCGTCCTGAACGTGCTGATCGGCCAGCCCGAGCGCCACGCGAAGCGGGCGAGACACGAGAGCCACGCGAGCGCCGCGAGCGCAGCGAGACCACACCAGAGATGATTGCCGGCGGCAAGGAGATCCTTGAGACGCTGATCAAGCACCTCGACTTTGAGGCAGAGATTCGTCTGAGCGGCGAAGGCTCCGAGACCGTGCTGAATGTGGCGGGTACGTCACCGGAAGCGGCGGAAGAACTCGGCAGCTTGATTGGCCGACGCGGCGAGCGTCTTCAGGCGATCCAGCACCTTGTCAACCTGATGTTGAGCCGCAAGCTCGGCGAATGGGCGCGCGTCACCGTAGACATTGAAGAGTATCGCGGTCGACGTGAAGCGCAGCTCCGCGCACTTGCGCGCAAGGCGGGCGAGCGTGTTCGGGAGACTGGTCGCGCAGTTCAGCTCGAGCCAATGACCGCGCTCGAGCGACGCTGGGTGCACATGGAGCTACAGGGCGCACCTGGGATTGCAACCGAGTCGGCGGGTGAAGAGCCAGAGCGCCGCGTGGTCGTGATCCCGGCGTAACGAGCGAACGGCCACCATGCCGACAAGAGATCCAAAACGGGAAGCGCACTTCCCTGCAATTGAGAAGCGTTACGGCGAACCGATGAAACACTGGTTTGCGGTAATGAAGAGTGTTGCAGGGAAGCGCTACCCAGAGCAGATCACACACCTGCGAGAGAACTACGGATTCTCACAAGCGCATGCCAATGCGCTGGTGATGTTCACCCGCGGCTCGACCACGGCACATCGACACGCAACGCCGACGGACTACTTCAAGACGATTGATCCACAGCAGGCGCGCACCATGAAAGGCATGTTCAAGGTGTTGCGCGCGGCGTATCCAGAGCTGAAGCTCGTGATCTCCTGGAATCAGCCAATCTTGCGCACCGAGAAGGACTACGTGTTCGGCGCTTCGGCCTCATCGAAGTACCTGCTGATCAACCCCTTTAGTAAGGCGGTGATTGATGCGTTCACACCGAAACTGAAGGGGTACCGCGTACTCAAGCACACCATCACGATTCCGAACGATTGGGAGATCGACGAGAAGCTCCTTGTGGCGATGGCGAAGGCGCGCATCAAGGAGATTAGGTAGCGCGCGGCCCGCGCCTCGTGCAAGTGTTGGTGGAGATGGAGGAGAGTCGAACTCCTCGTCCGAAAAGCCTGCCAAGAGACCACTACGAGCGTGTCCTGCGGTTTAGTCTGAGTTGAGGCGCTCCCACAGGCCGGATCGACCCTCAACCGAGTCACATGCCCCTAAATTGGGCTTGACCAGTGGCTATGTGTCACTCACCACTGTTGCAGCTTCGCTTAATGACGCTTCCACGACCCGCGAAGCGGGGGCCGCTTCCACGCTCACCTTACTGCCTTAGGCAGCGAGGGCGAGAGCAGGCTGGCGATTGCCAGGTACTTCTTTTTGCTACCGGTTTAACGAGGCCTGATAGCAACCTCGACTCGCGTTCTCAAGGTGCGGCTTCCCGTCGAAACCACGCATCCCCAAGGGGGGAATCCTACACGCTGGCGCGTGTGGCGACTAGCCCCCGCGCTTCCAGTCGGAGAGCTCACGCTCCGCTTCGCGTTTTCCTTCTCGGTCAGCGATTGACTTGCGCTTGTCAAACTCCTTCTTTCCTCGCCCAAGGCCAATCTCAACCTTGCAGCGACCGCGGCTCAAATAGAGGCGGAGCGGGATCAGCGTGAGCCCCTTCACCTTCACCTTGGTGCCGATCGAGATGATCTCTTCCTTGTGGAGGAGGAGTCGGCGCGTCCGCTTCGGCTCGTGCTGCTGGCTGGCAGCACCGGGCCACTCGGCAATGTGCATGCCGATCATGCGCGCCTCGCCATGTTCAAGCCGAATGTAGGCGTCGCCGATGTCTGCCTTCCCCGCGCGGATCGATTTGATCTCCGTCCCCGTCAGCACCACACCCGCCTCAAAACGATCGAGAATCTCGTACTCGTGGGTGGCCTTCCGGTTCGAAGACAGCGTCGTACCGTCAGCGATGACGAGCGACTTCTTCGTAGCCATGAGACCTCCTTATTAGGTGAGCGGCGCGAGCCTGCGGGCTGGTGCGTATAGACGCGGTCAGGTGTGAATAGAAAGGGCGCTGACCTTGCGGCCAGCGCCCTCTCAGAACGTTACCGCTCTCGGGATCGGTTATTCGCCGACCTCACGAGAGGCGGTCGTACAACTGTCTATTGACACT
Organism: Candidatus Limnocylindrus sp.; assembly: GCA_040397155.1. Taxonomy (GTDB): domain Bacteria; phylum Chloroflexota; class Limnocylindria; order Limnocylindrales; family Limnocylindraceae; genus Limnocylindrus. The sequence continues at coordinate 26,926 of JBBAWP010000004.1, read as the reverse complement.
GCACACCACCTCCTTCCGTCTGCCGTAGACGATACGGCTCAGCGGGGTAAGGCGCAAGGGGTGGCGCCCATCCGCCCGTACCCCCGCTACTTAAGGAGTTCCAGGGCCTTCTTCAGGGCTGGATCACCCCCACCAGGAGTTGCCGGTGCTGGCATCGGGTAGTCGGGGGCGAGCCCCACCTTGTTCACCCAGGTGCCGTTCGGTGTGAGCCACTTCGCGATGGTGAGCTTCAAGCCAGAGCCATCCTTTAGGTCGATAAACGTCTGCACCACACCCTTGCCAAAGGTTGTCTCACCGACGAGGACCGCGCGGCCGCGATCGCGCAACGCACCAGCGAGAATCTCGCTCGCAGACGCACTCCCTTTATTGATCAGCACCACAACCTTGATTGTTGGATCCGTTGCAACACCACCACCGTTCGCTGAAGTTTCATCGCGCTCCCCATCACTCGTCTCTTCAATGTAGACCACGCCATCAGCGATGAATTCGCTCGCAATTTGCAGGGCGGTGGAGAGGTAGCCGCCTGGGTTATCTCGCAGGTCAATGATGATTCGTGTCACACCTGCGTCAACCACCTCTTGCAGCGCTTGATCAAACTGGTCACCCGCAACCTCACTGAACTCCGCAAGGCGCAGGTAGCCAACAGGTGAACCGTCTGATGTCTCGAGCATCTCGGGTTCAACAGCAGGGACGGTGATCACGTCACGGATGATTGTCAGATTGAGCGGGGCCGCATCACCACGGATAATCGTGATCACCACGCTTGTCCCCTTCGCTCCGCGAACACGAAGCACCGCTTCATCCAACGTCTCACCATCTACGGTGAGACCGTCAACGAGCGTGATGCGGTCGCCACTCTGCACACCTGCAGCCTTCGCAGGCGAGCCGTCAATTGGTGAGACCACAAGGAGATAGCAGTCTGGACCAAGCGTGGTGCAGGCTTCACCTGAAGGACCGCGACTCTCAATCACTGCGCCTATCCCTTCAAAGCTTCCAGAGAGTCCCTCAACGAGCGCATCCATCTCTTCGCCAGTGAGGTATTGCGAGTACGGATCATTCAGTGACTCAACGAGCCCCTTGATGGCGCCGTCAACGAGGGCCTCTTCTGTCTTGTCGCCAACGTGCCGTGTTTCTACAAGGTCAAGCACCTCGTTGAATCGGGAGAGATCGATCGCCCCAGACGCGCCAGTGACGCCGGCTGCACTACTGCCGCTGTTGTAGCCAAGGTTGTATGCGCCGACAGCGAGTAGCAGGGCGAGAAGGAGTGCCCCTGCGCGCGTCACGAGTGGAGGACGCCCGTTACCGCTCAAACCAAAACGTTGCTGCACACGCCCTCCTTGCCGCTATGGGTCGAGTTGACGCTGCTATGAGCTCAGTCGACCACGAAGTGAGAGTAGTGCACCGAGTGCGCCGAGCCCAAACCCAGCAAGTAACACCGTAATTGCAACCTCTCCGAGCAAGATCCCGGACGTCTCAATCGGTAGGACACGGAAGAGGTTCAGCATGATGGTGCTGATTCCAGCACCAAGGATTCCGAAGATAAAGAGGGTGATCAGCGCGCCCGCGCCACCAATAATCAACCCCTCAATGATGAACGGAAGTCGCACCCAAGTTGACGTTGCGCCAACAAGGCGCATGATCGCAATCTCATCACTTCGCGCAAGGATCGCGAGTCGAATCGCGTTGACGACCACGGCGAGGACGGCAAACGAGAATCCGATCAGGACAATAAGGCCGGCGATACGAAGCGCCGAGGTGATGCTGGCAAGACTTTCCGCAACGGCGCGACCATCAACGATGCGCGAGAAGAGTGCAGCAGAGGGGAGGCGACTGAGCGCGTCTGCAACGCTCGCCGTCTCACTTGGGCTGTCCAGCGCGATCTCAAAGCTTGCGGGGAGCGGGTTCTGCTCAAGTTCACCAGTGAGGTCTGGCTCACCGCGCTCCTTCAGCCGCTCACGGAATGCAGCGAGCGCTTCATCAGCGGTGATGTACGTGGCCTCCTTCACTCCGTCGATCTTGAGGATCTCGTTGCGAAGTGAGTTCGCACGCTCTTCGGAGGCGCCGACCTTCAGATAGGCGACCACCTCAACCTTGGAGTCCGCATAGCTGAGCGCAGCATCAAGCCCAGCGCGAATCACAAGGACTGAGGCGAGGACGAGCAGCATCAACGTCATGGTCATGGTGGCGGCAACCGTGGCGAGCCTGTTGCGCGAGAGACCATTCACCGCGGCGGAGACGCTCAGGCGAATCAGCCGACCGTTCTGTGCCCTACTCACGAACGACCCCCTTCACCGCTCACCCGCTCACCCGCTCACCCTGCACGATGGTATGTCCCACGCGCTTCGTCGCGGATAAGGCGTCCACCCTCAAGTCCGATCACACGCTTGCGCAGTGTGGTGACTACGTCTGAATCGTGTGTTGCGACAAGGACGGTGACGCCAAGCTGATTGATCTGCCCGAGCAGCTCCATGATCTCCCAGCTGATGAGCGGATCGAGGTTTCCGGTTGGCTCATCGGCAATGAGCAGCTCAGGGTTGCCAACGATGGCGCGCGCGATTGCGGCGCGCTGCTGCTCGCCGCCCGAAAGCGCGTCAGGGTATCGCTCGGCGAGCGCAGTGAGACCAACAATCCGAAGGGCGCGCTCAACAGCGGCGTCAACCTCTTCGCGTGGCGCGCCGGTGACCTCCAGCGCAAAGGCGGTGTTCTCGCGAACGGTGCGTCGCTGAAGGAGTCGGAAGTCTTGGAAGACCACGCCAACACGTCGACGCAGGTAGGGGACTTCGCTCGGTTGAAGGGTGTGTACCGCGTGTCCCGCAACATGCACCTCACCAGAGAGGGGGATCACGTCGCGCACGAGGAGGCCGATCAGCGAAGACTTCCCCGCGCCAGAAGGCCCAACAAGGAAGGCGAACTCACCAGGGTTGATCGTGAGGCTGACGCCCGCGAGTGCGGTGTGTCCACTCGGGTATTGAACGCGGACATCTCGCAGCGTAACGACCGGCTCAACTGCCAGAAGCTCTGCAGCGCCATCAGTGTTCATGGGCTCTAGGTTACTCATCGTCTGGCCCCGCCGCTGCCACAGGTGCGCCGATCGCCAACCGTTCAAGTTCCGCAAGGATGAAGGGGTCAAAGTCGCCGTCCATCACACCAGTGGTATCTGCGGTCTGATGTCCACTGCGGTGATCTTTCACCATCTGATACGGATGGAAGACGTAGCTGCGAATCTGGCTCCCCCAGCCAGCGACCACAGTCTCGCCACGCACGCGCGCGAGCTCATCTTCGCGCGCACGAATCTTCAGTTCGATCAACTTGCCTCGCAGCATCTTCTCCGCTGTCTCGCGGTTCTGCATCTGCGAGCGCTGATTCTGGCTTGACACGGCGATGTTGGTGGGAAGGTGCGTGAGGCGAACCGCCGACTCAGTCTTGTTGACGTGTTGACCGCCCGCGCCACTGGAGCGGAAGGTGTCGACGCGAATCTCGTCCCAATTCAACACCACGTCTTGATCATCCTCAACCTCTGGGATCACTTCAAACATGGCGAAGGTGGTCTGTCGTCGCTTCTGTCCATCAAATGGAGAGATGCGCACCATCCGGTGCACGCCACGTTCTGCGCGCAGCCAACCGAACACATTGCGACCACGAATCTCAAGGGCAACGCTACGGTATCCGGCACCTTCGCCTTCGGTGAAGTCAACAATCTCGTGTGCAAATCCGTGACGCTCCGCCCACCGCATGTACGCGCGAAGGAGCATGGCGGTCCAGTCGCACGCTTCGGTTCCGCCTGCACCGGCCTGGAGGGTGACGATCGCATCTGCATCTGCGTATTCGCCCGCGAAGAGGAGGGAGGTGCGTGCCTGTTGGAAGTCCTGTTCTACCCGGGCACTCTTCTCTGAGACTTCGGCGAGAAGCGCCTCATCACCTTCGGAGGTTGCAAGCTCGAAGAGCTCGCCGAGGTCGCGCGCGGCGGTGGTGAGCTGCTGCCAGCGCGTGATCTCTTCGCGCAGGCCTTCCGCTTCACGGGCGAGTCGACGGGCGGTGCGCTGGTCGTCCCAGAAGCCTGGAGCGAGCATCTGCGTCTCAATCTCGGCGAGACGCGCCCCCTTTACGGCTGGGTCAAAGACGCCCCGACGTTGCCTCGATACGTCCGAGCAGGTCGCGCAGGCCGGCGGCGTCGACGCTCACCGGGGGCGCTCACTCGGTCGCACGAAGGCGACGACGGGGTTTTGCTGCTTCACGTTCGCGATCGTAGCAGGGGCTATGCCCCGTGGCACTTCTTGAACTTCTTCCCCGAGCCACACGGACAGGCATCGTTTCGACCCGCCTTCAGTGCGGCGGTTGCCGCAGCGGATGCGGGGGGAGTGGCGCTTGCCACCTCGGAGCTGCCACCAACGGTCTTCACCGCTACGGGAGCAGGTGCGCGCTTCTCTTGCACCAGGCTGACGCGCAGGACGGCACGACCGATGCTGACGCGAATGAGCGACTGGAACTCCTCGTACAGTTTGAACGCCTCAATCTTGAAGGCGTTGAGCGGGTCAACCTGTGCATGCCCACGCAGCCCGATCCCGCGGCGAAGATCATCAACTTCAGTAAGGTGCTCCACCCAGAGCTGGTCAATGCTGCGCAGGATGACGGCGCGTTCCACACGCGGCCAGAGCTCTTCACCAACCTCGACCGCCTTCTTTTCAAGTGCAGCATCCGCTGCGGCGTCCACTGCCTCATACAAGAGTGAGTCTTCAACAAGGGTGTCGAGCGATGCAGGCGGCTCAATGCCGAGGCGCTTCAGTTCGGTGGCAAGCGCGCTGCGGTTCCACTCACCAGTGAGGCCCGGTGGACAGTGGGTGACGGCGAGTGCGCGCACTTCACCGTGCAGCGCATCCTGGATGGTGAGGGTGAGGTTTTCGCCGCGCAGGACACGATCGCGCTCGCCATAGACCGTGGCACGCTGCATGTTGATGACGTCGTCAAACTCTACGACGCGCTTTCGGATATCAAAGTTGTACCCCTCAACGCGCGTCTGCGCCCCCTCAATGGTGCGACTCACCATTGCGGATTCAAGCGCCTGACTCTCGTCAAAGCCGAGTCGATCCATCAGGCCAACGACGCGCTCACCAGCGAAGCGCTTCATCAGGTCGTCTTCAAGGGAGAGATAGAAGCGCGAGGAGCCTGGGTCGCCCTGTCGTCCCGCTCGTCCCCGCAACTGGTTGTCAATACGGCGAGACTCGTGTCGCTCGGTGCCAACAATGCGCAATCCGCCCGCTGCAAGCACCACTTCGCGCTCGGATGCGCATGCGCGCTCTGCGTCGGCGAGTGCCGCGGCGTAGATCTCTGGATCAACTTCGGCGGGATTCAAGCCTTTGACGCGCAGGGCTTCGGAGGCGAGACCGACAGGGTCTCCTCCGAGTTTGATGTCAGTTCCGCGACCGGCCATGTTGGTGGCGATCGTGACAGTTCCCGGCCGCCCCGCCTGCGCAACCACTGGCGCTTCGCGTTCATGCTGCTTTGCGTTCAAGACGTTGTGCGCGACACCTTCGCGTTTCAACATTGCGGCGAGGTGCTCTGAGCGTTCAACAGACGTAGTGCCAACGAGCACCGGCTGGCCAGCCGCGCTCCGCTCCTTGATGTGCGCAACGATCGCCGCATCTTTTGCGCGAACGGTGCGGTAGACAAGATCGGGCTCATCCACGCGAACCATTGGGCGATGCGTTGGAATAGATGTCACATCAAGGCTGTAGATCTTGCTGAACTCTTCCGCCTCTGTCATGGCCGTACCCGTCATTCCGGCGAGCTTCTTGTAGAGACGGAAGTAGTTCTGGAAGGTGATCGTTGCCATCGTGACCGATTCGCGCTGGACGCGGAGCCCCTCTTTCGCCTCAACCGCTTGATGGAGTCCTTCGGACCAGCGGCGGCCTGGCATCTTGCGTCCCGTGAATTCGTCCACGATGACAATCTCACCGTCTTCAATGATGTAGTCACGGTCGCGCTTGAAGAGTGCGTGTGCGCGAAGTGCAGACTCAAAGTGTCGGGCCATCAGCGGGTCGCCGCTGTAGAGGTTCTCTACGCCGAGCGCCTTCTCAATCTTCGAGACACCCTCTTCGGTTGATGAAACCGCCTTATCTTTCGCGTCAACAAAATAGTCACCGCCTTCAAGCGCGCCAGCCGGACGCTCCTTGAGGCGAGGGACAAGTTTTGCGAAGACTTGATAGAGGTCCTGCGATTCGGCGGCCTGGCCACTAATGATGAGTGGCGTCCTGGCCTCGTCAATGAGGATGTTGTCGACCTCGTCCACGATCGCAAAGGCGTGACCACGCTGCGCCCGAGCTTCGAGTTCGGTGACCATGTTGTCTCGCAGGTAGTCGAAGCCGAACTCGTTGTTCGTGCCGTAGGTGACGTCGGCGGCGTACGCCTCCCTGCGTGTGACGGGGCGCAGGCGCGCGGTGCGCTCTTCGCCGCTGCTGAACTCAGCGTCGTAGAGATACGAGGCGTCGTGGGTGATGACGCCGAGCGAGATGCCGAGGAAGGAGAAGAGTGGGCCCATCCACTGCGCGTCGCGCCGCGCCAGGTAGTCGTTGACGGTGATGACGTGCACGCCGTCGCCTGTAAGGGCGTTTGCGGCGGCGGCGAGCGGCGCGACGAGCGTCTTCCCTTCGCCGGTGCGCATCTCCGGAATCTTTCCCTGGTGAAGGACGATTGCGCCAAGGATCTGCACGTCGTACGGGCGTAGACCGATTGTGCGCTTCGCCGCCTCGCGAGCGGCGGCCAGGATCTCCGGGAGCACCTCTTCAAGTCGCTGCTTCTGATCGTCGCCACTTCGCGCTCGCACGTCTGCCGCGATCGCCTCCATGCGCCCGCGGATCTCTTCGGCGCTTGTCGCCTCCATCTCGTCGGCTCGCGCGTTGACGGCGTCGAGGATTGGCGCGAGCCGTTTCAGCTCGCGGTCATTGGAGTCAACAAGACGTGAGAGGAAGCCGAACACCACGAGCGAGCCTTAGCGCCAGAAGCCGGAGCCGTACCCCAGCATCAGGATTCCAAAGGTAATGACGCCGAGTACGAGCCAGTAGATGACACTCGCAGGGCGACTCGTTGGATTCATTTCGGGATTCTTGAGCGGTGCAGCGTTCCAGCGCGGACTCTTCAGTGTGGCGCGCCAATCTGCGCGCTTCTCTGGTGGGTGTGAGGTGATCACGCCACGCTCATCTGGTCGGTGCAACTTCAGCGTCATGGTTACTTCGCGCGTCGCTTTGCGCCCGCGGCTCCAATCGCCGCGCGGCCGTTCCCGTTCGTTGTTGATGGGAGGCCAGCATGCTCGCCGTCCCAGAAGACCATCTCTTCAGCCATAGACGCCTCTTTGCCGAAGAGTGCACCGACAGATTCACCAAGATGAATGCGCTTGATCGCTTCGCCGAAGAGCGGAGCAGAGGAGAGACGCTTGATTTTTGGGCTACTCAATCCAGCAGGCATTGGGATGGAGTCGGTGACGATCACCTCTTGCACAGACGATGCATTGATGCGCTCGATTGCGGGGCCAGAGAAGACACCGTGCGTTGCGCATGCAATCACTTCAATCGCGCCGGCCTTCTCAATGGCGCGTACGGTCTCTGTCAGCGTTCCGCCCGTGTCAATCTCGTCGTCAACAATCACGACGCGCTTCCCCTTCACGTCACCGATGACGTTCAGCACTTCGGCATGATCATCATTCCCTTCGCGTCGCTTCTCGACGATCGCGAGCGGTGCATCTAGAAGTTCTGCAAAGGTGCGCGCACGCTTTGCGAAACCAAGGTCTGTCACAACGGCAAGGTTCTCGGTCCCCTTCTGCCTGATGTAGTTGGAGAGCATGTGCACTGCGGTGAGTTCATCAACGGGCACGTTGAAGAATCCCTGGAGCTGTCCTTGGTGAAGGTCCATTGTGAGGATTCGGTTTGCGCCAGCAACCTGCAGCATGTCTGCCACGAGTCGGGCGGTGATCGGCACACGTGGCTGATCTTTCTTGTCTGATCGTCCATATCCGTAGTACGGGATCACGGCGGTGATGCGTCCGGCAGAGGCGCGCTTGAATGCGTCAATCATGATCAGCAGCTCCATGATGGAGGTGCTCACTGGCCGCGATGTTGGCTGCACAATGAAGACGTCTTTTTCACGCGCGTTATCAAGGATCTTGACGAAGATGTTTTCGTTGGCGAAGGCGAACACTTCAGCCTTACCGAGCTCACGGCCGAGGTAGCGTGCAATCTTGCTCGCAAGTTCCGGGTTTGCGTTCCCCGTATAGACGTCGATCGAATCTGCTCTCATCGCCGTCCTCCGATCCCTATCGCCGCTTCGTAGGTTTCGTCGTTGTCGTCTTCGTCGTCTTCGTCGTCTTCGCCTTCACCTTAGCCGCTGGCTTCGCCTTCCCTTTGGAAGAGGTCTTTGGTGCCTTTGCGCGAGGGGGACTGGCCTCCCCGTCAGGGGCCTCCTCATTCTCGCCGTCGGCGTCGCGCTTTGCTAGCCCCGTGCGGAAGGCGGCGATCCCCGCCACCTTATCCCCCTCACGGAGGGACATCACGCGTACACCCTGGGAGCTGCCGTCATTACGGGTGGCGATCGATTCGAGCTTTGTGCGCACCACCTGCCCCTCAGCGCTGATCAGGATGACCTCTTCGTCGGCCTCGCTCACCTGGCGAACGGCGACCACAGGCCCGGTCTTGCGACCCTCAAGAGGGATGAGCCGAACGCCCTGGGTGCCACGGTGCTTGCGGCTGAATGCTCCAACCGGGACGCGCTTTCCGAAGCCGGTCTCGGTGAGGACAAGGAGGTCGGCTCCAGGCTCCACCACCGCCGCGGCCACCACAAGATCTCCCTGTCGGGCGATGCGGATGCCAATGACACCGCCAGCGGAGCGTCCCATCGGTCGCGCCTCCTTCTCATGGAAGCGGCAGATGCGACCCTGTCGCGTGGCGAGCACAATGTCGTCTTCACCAGATGTTGGAATCACTTGCGCGAGCTCATCACCCTTATCAAGGGTGATCGCGATGATTCCCGATGAGCGCACCTTCTCAAACTGCTCGAGCGCCGTCTTCTTAATGACACCCTTCTTTGTGGAGAAGGCGAGGTAGCCACCCGCACTGAAGTTCTGCAAGATCACCGTTGCAACGGGGACTTCGCCGGACTCAACCTGTACGCCAGGAAGATTGACGATCGGGATCCCCTTGTTCTGACGCGACGCGTCTGGAATCTCGTGCACCTTCGTGCTGAAGCAGCGACCCTTGTTTGTGAAGAAGAAGGCCCAGTCATGCGTGTTCGCAACCTGGAGCGATTTCACTGCGTCCTCTTCGCGCGTTGTCATGCCGCGAACGCCCTTCCCGCCACGATGCTGCTGGCGGTATGCGGTGAGCGGCTGACGCTTGATGTAGCCACGACCGCTGATTGTGATCACAACGTCTTCGTCGGCAATGAGATCTTCATCAGACATTTCGCGGGTTGCATCTTGGGCGATTCGCGTGCGGCGCTTGTCGCCGAACTTCTCCTTCATCTTTGCGTACTCCGCCGCAATGATCTTCGAGACGCGCTTCGGATTGGCGAGGATGTCCTGCAGCTCCTTGATCAGCGCAAGTACTTCCAGGTACTCGTCTTCAATCTTCTTGCGCTCGAGTGCGGCGAGCCGCGCAAGGCGCATGTCAAGGATCGCCTGCGCCTGCAGCTCGCTCAGTTTGAACTTGGCCATCAACTGTTCGCGCGCAACATCCACATCTGCGGCGGCGCGGATCGTCTTGATCACTGCATCAAGGTTGTCCAGCGCAATCTTCAGGCCTTCCAAGATGTGCGCGCGCTCTTGTGCCTTCTTCAGTTCAAACTCGGTGCGGCGGCGGACGATGATGCGGCGGTGTTCAATGTGGTGCTGCAGCACCGACTTGAGTGAGAGCGTCTGCGGCTGTCCGTCAACCAGCGCGAGCATGTTCATGCTGAACGCGGCGCGAAGCGGTGTGAGCTTCAACAGCTTGTTGAGTACCTTGTGCGGATTACCGTCTCGCTTCACCTCAACGTAGATGCGCATTCCGTCGCGGTCTGATTCGTCGCGGAGATCGGAGATCCCTTCAATGCGCCCCTCTTTCACAAGGTCGGCGATCTTCTCAACGAGTGTTGCCTTGTTCACCTGGTATGGAAGTTCATGAATGATGATCGCGGTGCGATCACCGCGCGCCTCTTCGAAGCTTGTCTTCCCCTCTACAACAACACGTCCGCGACCGTGCGCGTACATCTGTCGAATGGCGTCTACACGCTCCGACTTTCCGGTGAGTGGATTCTTGATGTTGTCGTAGCGGTAGAGGACGCCACCCGTTGGGAAGTCCGGTGCCAAGACGAGCGCGCTCAACTCTTCGGCGGTGAGCTGTGGGTTCTCGACGAGTGCGATCGCGGCATCGGCGATTTCGCCAAGGTTGTGCGGCGGAATGTTGGTTGCCATTCCAACGGCGATTCCTGACGAGCCGTTGACGAGAAGGTTGGGCATGCGCGATGGAAGGACGCTCGGCTCCTTCTGCGTGCCGTCGTAGTTTGGTGTGAAGTCAACAGTGTCATGGTCAATGTCTGCGAGCATCTCGCCGGCGATGGCGGTGAGTCGTGCTTCGGTGTATCGCATTGCAGCGGCGGAGTCGCCGTCAACGGATCCGAAGTTTCCCTGACCATCAACGAGTGGGTGGCGCATCGAGAAGTCCTGCGCCAGGCGGACAAGCGCGTCATAAAGGGCGCCGTCGCCGTGTGGATGGTACTTACCCATGACCTCACCGACGATCGCGGCGCACTTGCGATACGCGGAGCCTCCAGAGAGGCCCATCTCGCCCATGGTGTAGAGGATGCGGCGGTGGACGGGCTTGAGGCCGTCACGCACATCTGGAAGGGCTCGGGCCACGATCACGCTCATGGCGTAATCGAGGTAGCTCGTGCGCATCTCGTCTTCAATGCGGATCGACTTCACGCTGGTGACGCTCACGCCGCCCGGGCTGATCCCGTCTGCGCCGTTATCTACCGGACCCTTCCCTGTTGGACCCTTCGCCATTTCGTCACCTCCCTTCTATGCGTTCGATCTCTGGGCTGGTTTGATGTGATCTGTCTGATTAGACGTCAAGGTTCTGGACTTTGCGCGCCTCAGCCTTAATGAAGTCTCGACGTGGCTCCACGCGTTCGCCCATCAACATCTCGAAAATCTCGTTCGCCGCCGCCGCATCTTCAATCCGCGCCTGCAGGAAGACACGATTCTCCGGATTCATTGCCGTCTCCCAGAGCTGCTCAGCATTCATTTCGCCGAGTCCCTTGAAGCGCTGCACGTTGACGTTCTTCGTCTTGAAGGAGGCGACGGCCGCGTCACGCTCCTTCTCTGAAGAGGCGTACTTCGTCTCTTTACCGGTGCTGACGCGGTAGAGCGGTGGTTGTGCGATGTAGAGGTAGCCCGCTTCAATGATTGCGGGCATGTAGCGGTAGAAGAAGGTGAGCAGCAGTGTGCGAATATGCGCACCGTCAACATCCGCGTCCGTCATGATGATCACGCGGTGGTAGCGCAGCTTCGCAAGATCGAATGAGCTGCTGCTGTCTTGGATCCCTGCGCCAAGTGCAACGATCAGTGTGCGGATGTTGTCGCTCCCCAAGATCTTGTCGATGCGCGCCTTCTCCACGTTCAGCAGCTTGCCGCGCAGCGGGAAGATCGCTTGGAAGCGGCGATCGCGTCCCTGCTTAGCGGAACCACCGGCCGACTCGCCCTCCACGATGTAGAGCTCCGACTTTGCCGGATCGCGCTCTTGGCAGTCGGCAAGTTTTCCTGGCAGTGCACTCCCTTCGAGTGCGCCTTTGCGCAGCACAAGGTCGCGCGCTTTGCGCGCCGCTTCGCGCCCGCGTGCCGCATTCAGCGCTTGGCGGATCACCTCTTTGCCGTCGCCCGGATTCTCTTCAAGGAATTGCAGGAGTCCAGCGTTGACTGCCGTCTGCACAATCCCCTTCACTTCGGCGGTGCCGAGCTTCGCCTTTGTCTGGCCTTCAAATTGTGGGTCCACGAGCTTCACGGAGATGACGGCGGTCAACCCTTCGCGCACATCCTCACCAGTGAGGTTCGGGTCGTTGTCTTTGATCGCGCCATTCTTTCGGCCCCAGTCGTTGAGCGAGCTGGTGAGCGCCGCGCGGAATCCAGTCACGTGCGTTCCGCCATCAACGGTGTTGATGTTGTTTGCAAACGCGAGCAGTGTTTCGGACCATGAGTCGCTCTGATACTGGAATGCAACTTCAACACTTGTCGTCCCGTCAACGCGCTCCAGATAGACCGGTCGATCATGGGTGGTCTTGCGACGGCGATTTAAGTGGCGAACAAATGAGACGATGCCGCCCTGGAAGTAGAAGGTTGCTTCGCGATCTGCGCGGTCATCAATCAACGTGAGCCAGAGTCCCTTGTTGAGATATGCAGATTCACGCAAACGGTTCGCAAGCGTTTCAAACGAGTACTCCGTTGTAGAGAAGACTTCAGGGTCCGGATGGAAGATGGTGCGCGTGCCGCGACGTGCGCCCGCAACGCCAATCTTTGCAACTTTTGTTTTCGGCTTGCCGCGTTCGTACTCTTGCATCCAAACGTTTCCGTCTCGCGCCGATTCCACGCGCAGCTTCACGCTGAGTGCGTTGACAACGGAGACTCCTACGCCGTGAAGTCCACCAGAAACTTTGTATCCGCCGCCGCCAAACTTTCCGCCGGCATGCAACACGGTGTGCACGACTTCGAGCGCATCTTTTCCAGTTGAGTGTTTACCAACAGGAACGCCGCGACCGTCATCGATTACTTCAATCGCATTGTCTTTATGAATGCGAACGACGATGCGCGTGGCGTGTCCCGCCATCGCTTCGTCAACAGAGTTGTCTACGACTTCATAAACAAGGTGGTGGAGGCCGCGCTCATCAGTGGATCCGATGTACATGCCTGGACGCTTGCGGACCGCATCGAGCCCTTCAAGGACTTGGATGCTGGAGGCGCCGTAGTCGCCCCCCTTCTTCCCTGCCGAAGCGGCAGGCTTTGGCGAAGAACTGGGTTTTTCTGGCTTTTTTGCGATTTCGGTACCGCTTTTCTTACCCGCCACTACTGTTCCCCCTTGATTTGGTCGACAAGTCTTGCGAGTTCTTCCGCCGAGTAGTACTCAATGACGATTTGACCCCCGGCCCCCGCAGGCTTAATCCGCACTGGCGTACCTAGTGCCTGTTCAAGTCCGCGTTGGACCGCCGCAAGCTCGCCACTTGATGCAGTTCCATGCGTTTTCTTCGTGGTTATTGTACCGCGCCCCGCTTCTCGGATGGTTGAGGCGGCCGCCTCAGCGCCTCGTACGGTCACGCCATCGCGTACAAAACTGCGCGCGAGCCACGCCTGCTCACTTTCAGGGAGGCCAACGAGCGCTCGGGCGTGCCCTTCACTCAGACGACCTGCCGTAACCTCCTCTTGGACGCCAGCGGTGAGGTCAAGGAGGCGCATGGTGTTCGCTACGGTGGCCCGCGCCTTCCCAGCAACGGTGGCGATCTGCTCTTGCGTCATGCCGAATTCGTCCGCAAGGCGGCGGTATGCCTGTGCGGTTTCGATTGGGGAGAGATCGCTGCGCTGAACATTCTCAATCAGCGCGAGTTCAAGGCGCGATTGATTGTCCACCGTGCGCACAACCGCAGGGATTGTGGTGCGACCAGCGATCTTCGATGCTCGAAGGCGACGCTCACCCGCGATCAACGTGAAGCCGTTCGCCCCTTCCTCGACGAGGATCGGCTGGATGACGCCGTGCTCCCGGATACTCTCGGCGAGCTGTTCAAGCTCCGTCTGATTGAAGGTACTTCGTGGCTGATAGGCGTTCGCCTTGATCTTGCTAATCGGGATCTCGAGCGCACCCGCACGGACGGCACCCGCAGCGCTCGCCGCCTCTGGAATGAGCGCCCCGAGGCCTCGCCCGAGTCCGCTTGCCTTCTTCACCACGGTCAAACCCCCCTATTCCTCACGCCGCACTCCCAAAGACGCGGGTTGCGAACTCGCTTGCCGCCTGAGCATACGACTCTGCGCCGGAACTCCCTGGTGCGTAGCTCCGAATTGAAATGCCATGGCTCGGCGCCTCGGCGAGGCGCACGGAGCGGGGCACTCGAGCGCGGTAGACGAGCTCGCCAAAGTGACTCTCCACCTCCCGCACCACATCTCCGCCGAGCTTGGTGCGTGGGTCAAGCATGGTGAGCAGGAAGCCGTTGACCTCTAGATCCGGGTTGAGGCGATCACGGACAAGGCGGATCGTTGCCATCAACTGAGAGAGGCCTTCGAGCGCGTAGTACTCGCACTGCACAGGGACGAGCACCGAATCCGCCACCGCAAAGGCGCTGATTGTTACCAAGCCGAGGGAGGGAGGGGTGTCCACGAGCACAACCTCCGCCTCACCAGCCAGTCGCAGGCCCGCAGCAAGCTGGCGCTCCCCGCTCTCATCTCCCGCCGCGAGTTCAACGTCAATCCCTGCGAGATCGGCGGATCCTGGAATGAGGCTGAGGTTCGGGATGGAGGTCGGCTGGGCCAGTTCGTGGGCCGGACGGCGTCCTACGAGGAGGTCGTAGGCGGTCGGGGCGCCTTGGGGTGTAACAAAGCCGAGGCCACTCGTGAGGTTTCGCTGGGGGTCAAGATCGACGACAAGGACTTTGTGCCCTGCGTGGGCGAGCTCCGCCGCAAGATTGAGCACGGTAGTGGTCTTCCCTACGCCCCCCTTCTGGTTGGCACAGACAATGACCTGCGCACGGCCGAGGCTCCTTGGTTCTATGACCTCTCCCACAGGTTGAGTGTAGCAGGAGGGGCTCACTCAGCCCAGCGGCGCGTTTCACGTGGAACAGGAGTATCCTCACCCCATGGTGAACCGCAGCACGCTCCTCCTATCTGTGCTCATCGCGAGTGCGCTGGTCCAGGCACGCCTCTTTCCAGAGGTTGGCCTTGACCGATGGATCAGCCTGCCACTCCTCCTCACGCTCTTGTACAGCACCCCAAGGCGCCGCCCGGTACTCCTCGCCGCAGGACTGATCGGGGGACTCTTGATCGACACCCTCCTCTGGCGACCCCTCGGCCTCACTTCCGCAGCGCTCGTCACCGCCACACTCGTCGCTGCCAGCGTCCGTGGGAGTGCCGCGCCGGGATGGGTGAGGCGAAGCGCCGCTGGACTTGCGGGGTTCGCCGCAGCAGAGCTGCTCCTCGCCCTTGCCGGAGGACTGCTGGGTGAGTCTGGAGGGGCACGCGGCGAGGAAGAGCCACTTCGACTCCTACTAAATGTTGCGCTGCTAACTCTTGGAGCGTTCGTTGGCGCACGTCGCCGCGACGCGCAACTACGCGAGCGGCCGCTCGATGATCGACTCGGATAACACATGAGTAGCACTCACGTAATTCGTCGACCACTTCGCTACATCTCCGCCGTTGTCCTTACGGCGTTGATTGGCGGACTCCTCAGTGTGCGACTCGTTACGGTGCAAGCGAGTGGCGATGGCGCAACGACGCGCAGCATCACCACACTGAGCGACAGTAACCGCATCATCGAAGAGATCATTGCGCCACCACGCGGACTGATCCTTGATCGCGCAGGTCGTGTCCTTGCAGAAAACATTGCAACGTACGCTGTGCAGATTCGACCAGGAGATTTACCGCTCACTATTCGGCCAGAGGTTGTAAAGCGCCTTGCAGAGATCCTCAATATCGATCCGGTGAGAATCACGATGACACTAGATCGCGCCACCGGATCCATTTGGGAACCTGTGCGCATTGCGAGTGTTGTTGACGAACGCATCACACGATTCATTGAAGAGGAGCGCGCCGCACTACCGGGCGTTGAGACACTCTTTGAAGCGCGACGTGCGTATCCACTCGGAGAGCTGACGAGTCAAGTTGTTGGATACGTTGGTCGCATTGATGCGCTCGAGTTAAGTGCACTCTCTGCGGCGGGATACAACGAACTGGATTACATCGGTCGCGCGGGAGTGGAGCAGAGTTATGAAGAGGTGCTGCGCGGCACGCCAGGCATTCGCCAAGTTGAAATTGATGTCCAGGGGCGAGAGGTGCGCGAACTTGGCGTCACTAAACTTCCAGTTGCTGGAAAGAGTGTGGTGCTGACGATTGATGCTGAGGCGCAGCAGCGGGCGTTTGACGCGCTCAGCTGGGGGGTGAAGGCGGCGGGAAACAGGCAGGGTGTGGTGACGAGCATGAACCCACAGAACGGCCAGATCATTGCAATGGCATCACTCCCCACATACGACAACAATCTCTTCTCGGCGGGCATCACCACAGCGCAGTACCAGAAGTACCTCGACAACAAGAATGCTCCGCTGCTGAACCATGCAACCGGATCCCACTTCCCACCAGGGAGCACCTACAAGCTGGTGACCTTTTCGTGTGCACTTGATGAAGGTGTTGTTCGGGAGGACGAGACACTCGCATCACTTCCATACCTAGAGGTTGGTGATCAGAAGTTCTACGAATGGAATCGCGCTGGTTTCGGCCGCAGGCTCACCCCAGCGCAGGGCTTCTCGTACAGCTCGGCTGTCGTGACCTATCAACTTGCCCAGCGCCTAAAGATTGATCGGCTCGCCAATTGTGGAAAGGCGTGGGGCTTCGGACGCCCAACTGGCATCGACCTGCCGAACGAGATTGGCGGGCTGGTTCCAGATCAAGATTGGGCGCGAAGCGCGATCAGCCGCACCTTATATGACGGTGAAGTGCTGCAGTCGGCGCTCGGGCAGGGGTATGACCTCGCCACGCCACTGCAAGTTCTGAACTCATTTTCGGCGCTCGCGAACGGCGGGACGCTCTGGAAGCCACACGTAGTCCTTGAGATTCGCGATCCAGACGGGACACTCGTTGAGACAGTGGCACCTGTTGCGTCAGCGAGCGTTGAGATGCGAAGTAGCACGATGATTGAGATGCGCCGCGCATCGCGCCTTGTGGTGACGAATGAATACATGACAAAGAATCTCGGGCAGCTCCCAATCTTCCTCACCGGGAAGACGGGGACGGCAGAGTACGGCGTGCGCGATGAACAGGGTCGACTCCCGTACCACCACTGGATCTCAGGATTTGTGGCCCCAACGGATGATTGGAGACGCACCGACGCCGACTTCGCCTATGTGGTCTTTATGCACGGATCCAACACCGCCTCAAACGCAGCGATCGAAGTCCTCAAGCGGTACTTGCAGTTGCAGTACGACTTCAAGCGCGACTACAGAATCCCAGGCGCAATGTCGATTGGAAACTACTATGGCGAGTAGGCGGCGAAGGGCGAGTGAACAGCGATGAGTCTCGGATCTTCGGTCACGCGTGGGCCGTTCGGTGCAGCTGGTTGGATCGGCAGCATCGTCCGTCGCATGGATTGGCTTGCAGCCTCTGGAATGTTGCTCTTGATGCTTTCTGGAATCGGCATGGCGTGGATCAATGCGCGGAGTTATGACCAAGAACTGCTGAGCCTCTCGTCAATCTTCTTGCGCTCAATCATCTGGACGCTCCTTGGGCTGCTCACGTTTGCAATCACCACTGCAATCAACTGGCGTTGGATTCGCACGTTTGCATGGCCGCTCTACGCGGCGAACCTACTGCTGCTGATTGCAACGCTGATCTTCGGTCAAGACTCGGGGGGAAACTCCCGCGCAATCGCCATCTTTGGGATCGCCATTCAGTCGAGTGAGATCGCAAAGATCCTGACGCTTGTGGCACTCGCCACTGTGCTGACGCGTGATAATTCACAGCCAGACGATCTGAACGCAACGCTCCTCGCCATAGTCGTTGTTGCAGCGCCGTTCCTCTTGGTTGCGGTGCAGCCAGACGCAGGAACCGCCGTGATCATCCTCGCCGCACTCTTTGGTGCACTACTTCTTTACGGTGTGGCCACGCGCTGGGTTGCCGCGCTCGCCGCACTCGGCGTGCTGGCGGTGCCGTTCGCGTGGGCCTTCCTGATTGCGGATTATCAGAAGGAGCGACTGATCGCCTTTATTGATCCGAACGCAGACCCTGCAGGACCGAAGTACCAACTCACGCAAGCGCTCGACGCGATTTCGAGCGGCGGGCTTTTTGGGATCGGCTTTGACGGAACTGGAAGCATTGCGCCACTCCCCGTACAAGAGAGCGACTTCGTCTTTGCGGCGCTCGTTCGAAGTTTCGGAGCGTTTGGCGGCCTGCTGATCATTGCGCTGCTCGGCCTGATCGTGATCCGGCTGATCTGGCACGCGTGGGAGGCTGAGGATCGCTTTGGCATCGTCCTTGCGGGAGGGCTCGCGGCGATCTTCTTGATCCAGGCAGGGGTCAACATTGGAATGAACCTCGGGATGGCGCCAATTACAGGGATCCCCCTCCCCTTTGTGAGCTACGGCGGCGCCTCACTGATCTCGCTTGCTTTTGGGCTTGGCCTCGTGCAGAGCCATCGGGTGCACCAGGGGGGTGGCGCCTAGGGGCTGGTCGAGCGTGCCGTGAGCACGCCCTGAGCGTGCCGCGGTTGACGAGGGAGCGCGGGTACACCTAGACTCTCCCTCCCGCGCCTGACCTCTTCGTCAGCCCGCGACACGGCGGCTCGGCCGCCGCGGAAGTCTCGAATATGAAGGGTGAACCAAGCATGTACGCAGTAATCGAAACCGGTGGGAAGCAGTATCGCGTGGAGCTCGGCAGCGAGCTGCACGTTGAGTTGCTCGGCGCTACCCCAGGTAGCGAGGTCACCTTCGATCGCGTCCTCCTTGTGCGCACCGCAACCTCAACAGAGGTTGGAACCCCAGTCGTCAGCGGCGCAAAGGTCACCGCACTCGTGGTTGGCCAGGAGCGCGGCGTAAAGACGATCAGCTTCAAGTACCGACCAAAGGCGCGCAGCCGCATCACCAAGGGCCACCGCCAAGAGCTGCACCTTATCAAGGTCACAGAAGTTGCAGTGAATGGCACCAGCGCAAAGGCGCTCTGGGAGGCCGGCGCTGCAGAGCGCGAACAGGCGAGGGCTGCATCAAAGGCCGCCGCCGCTGAAAAGGCGAAGGCTGACGCCGCACTTGCCGAGAAGCTGAAGGTGGAAGCGCCTGCAGAGAAGAGCGCACCAAAGAAGACGGCGGCGAAGAAGCCAGCTGCAAAGAAGACGGCGGCGAAGAAGCCAGCCGACGCTGAATAATCAAGTAGTCGCAAGAAACCAAGGAGGACAACATGGCACATAAGAAGGCAGGATCAAGCAGCCGCAACGGACGCGACAGCGCTGGTCAGCGCCTTGGCGTGAAGGTTGGCGACGGCGAGTTCATCAATGCAGGCGGCATCATTGTGCGCCAGCGTGGAACGCAGTTCGCCGCTGGCCGCGGCGTTGGCCTTGGTAGCGACTACACCATCTATGCAACCGTCACAGGTCGCGTGAAGTTTGACCATGCGTCGCGCTTGAAGAAGCGCGTCAATGTGGTCGCCTCCGCGCCGGACGCGTAGAGAGCCGCTGATGAAGCCAGAGATTCATCCCAAGTACAACCAGATCGAGATCACGTGTCTCGCATGCAGCACCAAGTTCAGCGTCGGTTCAACGCGCTCGAGCGAAATGAAGACCGAAGTCTGCTCGAACTGCCACCCGTTCTTCACGGGGAAGCAGATCTTGCTCGACACCGCTGGACAGGTGGAGCGATTCCAGAAGCGCCTCGGGCGCTCGCGCTGATCTCCGTGCGACGCCGCTGTGGCGTCGTTGCTCGACGCGCATCACACCTGATCGCATTAGCACTCGCGGCTGTCGCCGCGCCCACGCGCACGCTTGCGTATGGCGGGCAGGCCCTTGTGGACGGCATCCTGATGCGCGGACCAGCACACATTGGGGTCGCGATCCGCGTTCCAGATGGGAGCATCCTCACCACGAGCGAGCAGCTCCCTAACGGGCGAGTGCGCCGGCTTGCGGCGCGACTCCCAATTGCGCGCGGCGTGGTGATCCTTGTTGAGACGCTGATCCTTGGGAGTCGATGGCTGATGCGAAGTGCAGAGATCTCTTCGGGTCAGTCAACGATTGGTGTTCCAAGCAGTCGTTCGGACCGCGCGATCTCTGGCGTCACGGTGGTGCTCACCTTTGCCTTTGTGATTGCACTTTTCAATATCATCCCCGCACTCGGCGCATCGTTTGCTCTCAGTGCGGCAGGCATTGAATCACTGTTTGCGGAGCGCGTGTTGGACGGCGTGTTGCAGATCGGTGTACTTCTTGCGTATCTCTCGCTTGCTGGGCGTAGTCGCGACATTGATCGAACCTATCGGTATCACGGCGCAGAGCATCGTGCGATTCACGCGCTGGAGAACGGTGGCGCGTTGACGCGCGCCGAACTCACTCGATGGCCAACGGCGCACCCGCGTTGCGGCACCGAGTTTCTTGTTGTGGTGATCCTCGTCAGCTTGGTGAGCTTCTCGCTCCTCGGTCGACTTGATGCGCTCGCTACTGTGGTGAGCCGCGTGATCGGCATCCCGCTCGTTGCAGGAGTTTCCTACGAAATCTTGCGACTCCTCGGGAAGTACCGCACCAACCCGATCGCACGCGCGTTCGCCGCCCCCGGACTCGCCGTCCAGCGAATCACCACGCGCAAACCTGACGACGAGATGCATGACGTGGCCATTGCAGCGCTCACGGTGGCGGTAGAAGCGGATGGGGGGAGCGCCCCCGCAGGATCCGAGCGCCCGGCGTGGGGGAGCCTAACGGCGGAGTCGCCGCATGGCTGACCTCGCACAACTGGAGGCACGACTAGCGATCGCACTGCGCACCCGAGCGGAACTTGAGGAGCAGCTCACTCAGCCAGAGGTGCTCGCAGACCACACGGCGCTGGCACGAATCGGTCGTGAACTTTCGCGCACCGCACCGCTCGCAGAAACGGCGGCGGCCCTCACCGACGCACGTGCACGTCAGACGGATGCAAAGGGGATGGAGCTCGACCCTGGCGCGGACGCGGAGATGCGCCTCCTCGCCGCGGCAGAGCGCGCCGCCGCGGAAGAGATTGAGCGCGACATTATTGAGCGACTCCCCGCACTCCTCCTTGATCCGGATCCGAACGACGGAAAGGATGTGCTCATTGAGGTTCGTCCTGGGGCGGGGGGTGACGAAGCGGGGATCTTCGCCGGTGAACTCTTCCGTGCGTATTTGCGGTACGCCGAACGACGCGGCTGGAAGGTTGAAGTTGACGGGCTGAGCGAGACGGCACTCGGCGGCGTGCGCGAGGCGATGGCCGAGGTGAGTGGGACCGGTGCATGGGCCGCGTTCAAATGGGAGTCGGGGGTGCATCGCATTCAACGCGTCCCCGCCACCGAATCTTCTGGACGCATCCACACGAGCACCGCCACGGTGGTGGTACTCCCAGTCGCGGAGGCGGTGGACTTTGTCATTCCAGAGGGTGACATTCGCATTGACGTGAAGCGCGCCTCCGGCCACGGCGGTCAAGGCGTCAACACCACAGACTCCGCCGTTCGCATCACGCACATTCCGAGCGGCACGGTGGTTGAAATGCAAGACGAGCGCAGCCAGTTGCGCAATAAGGAGAAGGGGCTCGCAATCTTGCGCAGCAGACTCCTGGCCGCAGAGGAGGAGCGCAAGCGCAGTGCGAACTCTGTTGCACGCAAGGCGCTCATTGGAAGCGGTGATCGAAGCGAAAAGATTCGCACGTACAACGGTCCGCAGAATCGCGTCACCGACCATCGCATTGGACTAGACAAGTTTGATGTTGATGGCGTGTTGAGCGGCGACCTCTCCGTCTTTCATGATGCACTTGCTGCCGCCGAGCAGGCGGAGCGTCTGGCGGGCGAGTGAACGACCGAGATATTCATAGCGATCGACTCATCCAAAGCGAAGCGGACGGCCCAGCACTGCTACGCATCGCCACGGACGCACTTGAAGTTGCAGGGAGTTCAAGCCCGCGCCTCGACGCAGAACTTCTCCTCGCCGCACTCCTCGGTACGCGTGTTGCCACGTTGCGCACCGCAGTCGCTGCTGGATTTCCACTCCCACTACCGAGCAGCGCACTCCTGCCAGAACCAGAACCACTCAGCGAGCGACACCCTGAGCTTTCGGAAGCGCTGCGCGCTGCACGCGCCGCGCTCGCCGCAGGTGACGCACCCGCCGCACTCGCGGCGCTGGTGAGTGAACGCGCGAAAGGCCGACCAGTAAGTCATCTCACCGGCACGCGTGGCTTTCGTGCACTCGAACTTCTTGTTACACCAGATGTGTTGGACCCGCGTCCAGAGAGCGAACTCCTTGTTGAGACGGCGCTCGCCTATTTGGCTGACCGCGCCGCCGCCGCGCGCACGTTGGGACGTGCACCTCAACCACTGAACGCCGCAGAGATTGGCACGGGGAGCGGGGCGATTGCGCTCGCCCTTGTGACCGAGTCACCCGTCCCGCTGCGCTTTACCGCCACCGACCTGTCGGGGGATGCGCTTGCAGTCGCGCGCGCAAACGCGCTTCGCTCTGGAGTTGCATCGCGAGTGACGTTCTTGCACGGCGATCTTGCTGAACCACTCCTTGCGGGCCGTGCCCCAGGTGATCCACCGCACCTTGATCTCCTTGTCGCCAACCTCCCGTATGTGCCGACGGCCGAAGTGGATGCGGCAAAAGACGCCGCCCGTTTCCAGCGCGCGGGACAGCGTGATGAGACCGCCGCCCCGCTTAGCCTCGCCGAAGTGGCGATCGCCGCCGAGCCGCGCATGGCGCTCGACGGCGGGAGCGACGGCCTTGAGTGCATTCGCCGCCTGATCGCCGAGCTTCCACGACTCCTTCGCCCAGGTGGCGCGGCGGCACTCGAGTTTGGCGATGGTCAAGCCGACGCGGTGAGCGCACTCGTCGCCGGCCTCGGCCTTGGGTGGCGCTGCAGCATTCGCGGAGATCTCTCGGGGCGCGCACGCGTCGCGGAGATCCGCCGTAGCGGCTAGGTTGAGCAGATGAGTGATTCACCGATCAAGTTGCTGGTCATGGACCTTGACGGCACGCTACTCCCCCATGGCGGTGCGATCTCCGAGCGCACTATTGCCGCGATTCGTGCGGCACGCGAGCGCGGTGTGATCACCACGATCTCCTCCGGTCGCAACATTCCAAGCTTCATTGAGTACGCGCGCACCGCGGGTGTGAACGGACCGCTCATTGGCATGCAGGGGGCGATCGCGCGCGAGCTGCCAGCACTTGGTGAGAACGGGAGCGGCGCGCTGCTCCGGCACGTCCCGTTCACTTCAACACTTGCCGCACGTGCCGTTGAGTGGTGCCGACAGAACGATCTCTGGGGACACGCCGTCATTCAAGACGATTACGCCTTTGATGCAACCGACCCGCACTACGAAACGTATCAAGGCTGGCTCGCTGGCAACCCTGTTGAACGTCTCCACTCCATTAAAGATCTATCTCACCATCTCCGGCAAGAGCCACAGGAGATCTCAAAAGTTGTTGCGCACGCGCCCGCTGGTCACCCAGAGACGGTGTTGGCGCAGGCACGCGAAACGTTTGGTGGCGATCTTGATGTCACCATCAGCCACCCGGAATACCTTGAGTTCACCGCCCCAGGCGTCAATAAGGGCGCGGCCCTGGCGTGGCTCGCGGAGCGGCTGAACATCCCGCTCGCGGAGACCATGGCGATCGGCGACCAACACAACGACCTTGAGATGCTGCTCGCCGCAGGTCACGGCGTGGCGATGCATGGCGCCCCTGAGCCGGTTCAGCGTGCCGCACGCTACCTCGCACCGCCGAGCGAAGCGGACGGCGCAGCGCGAATGATCGAGCGCCTGATTCTCGGTTTGGACGGAGAATAGGGGCATGAGCTCTCGGCGCACACCAGAGGAGATCCAGGCGCAGCGTGATCCGCGCGCGGATCAGTCGCTGCGCGAGGTTGACCCTGCACTGAACGCGATCCTTGAACGCGAAGCGGTGCGCCAGCGCGATCACATTGAGCTGATCGCCTCTGAGAATTACGCCTACGCCGCAGTTCGAGAGGCACAGGGCACGATCCTCACAAATAAATACGCAGAGGGATATCCCGGGAAGCGCTACTACGCCGGGTGTGAACACATCGACTCCGTTGAAGATCTCGCGCGAACCCGCGCGCTGCAACTCTTCCCCGGGAGCGAGCATGTCAACGTGCAACCGCACTCTGGTGCTTCCGCAAATATCGCCGCTTTCGATACGTTGATGAAGCCAGGCGATCCGTTCGTTGCCATGAGCCTCTCCCAGGGCGGTCACCTTTCGCACGGCGCCTCCGTCAACGTCTCAGGGAAGTGGTTCACGCCGCACTTCTACGGCGTGCGCGAAGACGACGGCCTCATTGATTGGGAGGGAGTCGAGCGCGCCGTCGCCGAGGCGAAGCCGAAGGTGCTCATCGCTGGCGCATCCGCGTACCCACGCACACTCGACTTCAAACGATTCGCAGAGATCGCCCACGCTGCGGGGGCAAAACTGATGGTGGACATGGCGCACATTTCAGGTGTGATTGCGGCAGGGCTGCACCCTTCGCCGTTCCCGCACGCAGACATTGTCACCAGCACCACACACAAGACACTTCGTGGTCCGCGCGGTGGAATCGCCTTTGCGCGAGCTGCTGACGCCGCCGCTATTGATAAGAGTGTCTTCCCAGGGAGCCAGGGTGGCCCACTGATGCACGTCATTGGTGCAAAGGCGGTCGCCTTCTCACTCGCACTTGAACCAGAATTCCGAAGTTACATGAAGCGCACGCTCGAGAACGCGCAGGTGCTCGCCGCCGCGCTGAAGTCGAACGGATTTGGCGTGGTCACCGGCGGAACAGATAACCACCTCATCCTCTGCGATGTCACACCACTCGGTGTCACTGGGAAAGAGGCGACCGCCGCGCTAGAAACCGCAGGGATCACGATCAACAAGAACAGCATTCCAGGCGAAACACGTTCACCGATGGTGACGAGCGGCGTTCGATACGGCACGCCCGCAGCGACCACGCGCGGCATGGGCTCCGCTGAAATGGAACAGATTGCCGTCTGGTCAGCAGAGGCGATCGCGCGCCGCGAAGATCCGGCGGCACTTGCGCGCATTGAGGCCGAAGTGATCAAGATGGCGCGCGCCTTCCCAGTCCCTGGTGCCGACGCGTCAGCGCTTGCACAAGCAGGCGACGCGCAACCTTCACGCAGCACAACATGATCTTCGCTGCCGCAGCGTTTGTCGCTGCGTTGACAGCTGGTATGGGAACGCTCGCGATGCGCGCGATTGCGCGGAAATACAACATTGCCGATCACCCGAGCGAGCGAAGGATCAACACCAAACCAGTACCGCGCGCAGGCGGCCTCGCCGTTGCAGGTGCGTTCGCGCTGATTGGAACACTTCTTGTGATCTTTTCCGCGCAACTCGGACTCAGCGCAGGAAGCGGTTCGGCGGAACTGACGAGTGATGGCGCCGCTGCACTCTTGCTCGGTACGGTGATCGCTGGAGTGATTGGACTGATTGACGACCGCTATGATCTGCGCGCGCGGTGGCAGATCATTGGACAGTTTCTGATTGCGCTAATCCCAATCGCCTTTGGGTTGCGGATCGTCTTCATCTCAAATCCTTTTGGCGCGGGCGACCTCCTCTTCCCTGACGCGATCGCGCTCGGCGTCACGATCTTCTGGACGCTCGGCATGCAGAACAGCATGAATTTCATTGACGGACTGGACGGACTCTCTGGAGGCATCTCGCTCTTCGCCGCTGTCACACTCGGCGTCATTGCACTCCCAACAAGTCCGCTACTCGCCGCGCTGAGCTTTACGCTCGCAGGCGCACTCGCCGGCTTCTTGCGCTTCAACTTCTACCCGGCATCCATCTATATGGGGACGAGTGGCATTCTCGCGGTGGCGTACGCGCTGGCCGTCCTTGCACTTCTCGGCACGGCGAAGGTGGCCGCGGCGCTCCTCATCCTTGGCGTGCCCATCATTGATGCGCTTTTCGTTATCGTCGGGCGGATCGCCGCCGGACGATCTCCATATACGCCTGACGAGAGCCACATCCATCGCCGCCTCCTCAGCTACGGCTTCTCGCACCGCGGCTCCGTCCTCGTCCTCTATGCCCTCACCGCAGCGCTCTCCATCCTCGCGCTCCTGCTGACCGGAAGCGCCACCCTCTACGCCTTCGTGGGCCTCCTTGTGGTGCTCGGCGGCGTGATCGCCTACCTCTCTCGTGCAACCGAACGGACCCCCGAGTGAGCCTCCCCGAGCGTGCTCCCGGAGATCAGCGCGAGAGTCAGACCCCTCGGCTAGAATCGCCGCGGAACCCCAACGAACCGCCCGCGGAGGCCGCCTTCGAAGGGAAGAGCGCCTACCTCGTGCTCTTCTCGCAGATCGGCGCAATGCTCCTCGTGGCGAACCTCGGCGGGGCACTCCTGGGGAACTGGCTGGATGGGCTCATCGGGAGCGGACCACTCTTCTTGGTGGTCGGCTTCCTCGGAGGGTTTGGGGTTGGCTCCATTGGGGTGGCACGCACCGTCCGCCGGGCGCTGAACATGATTGACGAAGAGGATCGCCGGCGACGAGAGAAGAAACTAGAGGCGCGAGTCAACGAGAAGTCTGGAAGGAGCGAGTAGTGAGCATCGCGGCTCCCCGCAAGTCCACGACACGACGCACCCTCCTTCTCGCAGCGCTTGGCGTCCTCGCTCTTGACGCGTTTGCCATTGCAACCTTTGGCGGCGTTGGGCTGAACGGCTTCCCTGGCGACGTGATCAAGCGCGCGCTAGAGCCGATCGTTCCACACACGGTCATTGATCTTGGTGGCGATCCAACGCATGCAGCGTCACTCTTTGACTTTTATCCGAGCATCACTGGCTCAATCATCATGAGCTGGGTGGTGATGGCCGTCATCATCATCCCGCTGACGATTGCCGCACGTCGACTCAAGGAGATTCCAGGAAAGGTGCAGAACACGTTGGAATTTGCAATCGAAAGCCTCTCCAACTTCGCCATTGGAATCGGTGGCGCTGGCGCAAAGCCATTCGTCACCTTCTTCCT
>JBBAWP010000003.1:758-49215 GCA_040397155.1 Candidatus Limnocylindrus sp. | reverse complement strand
GGCTCGCTCTCCCTTGCAACTGGGCGAATCCATTTGGAGGTGGTGCTCGCGCAAAACGAGGCGACGCTACTTCTGCACGCCTTCTCGCAGGCGGGACTCCCAGGGAGCCTTCGTGTTCGTCGTGGACGTGGAGTGATCGTGTGGAAGAGCCACGCTGAGATCTTTGATCTCTTGCGACGACTCGGTGCGGGGAGTTCCGTTGCAGAGATGGAGGCACGCGGCGTGCTGCGCGAAGTGCGCGGTGAGTTGAATCGAAGCATCAATGCGGAGACGGCGAATCTGCAGCGAACCGTCCGTGCGGGGATGCGGCAGGCTGAGGCGATTCGAAGACTGGACGATGCCGGAGCGCTTGATGCGAGCGGGCCAACGCGACGCGTTGCTGAGGCTCGGCGTGCGCACCCCGACGCAACGATCGCAGAGCTTGGGGAGCGACTTCGCCTGACGCGCAGCGCCGTGCAGCGCAGCCTTAGCTCCCTTGAGCGTCAGGCGGCGGCACTTCCACCACGCGTTCTGCCATGATCTCCGTATGACGAACCGTGCGCTACCGCTCCTCGTTGCGAACTGGAAGGCGAACCTTCCTCCTGGCGAGGAGGTTCTCCTGGCGGGAGTGATCGCCAACGATGCTCGGCGTAGGGGGCTCCTGCCGGGGAGTCTGATCATTGCCCCCTCCGCGCTCGGCCTGGTACCTGTCGCCTCACTCCTGCAGAGGGAGCACGCGTCGCTGCAGATCGGCGTTGCCGCTCAAGATGTGTCGGCGCTGGAACCAGGAGCGTACACGGGAGAAACTCCTGCAACGCACCTTCTCGGCATTGCAGGCGCGGTGATTCTCGGACACTCAGAGCGGCGCAACCTTGGCGAGACCAGTGCGCAGATTGGACAGAAGGTCGCTCGAGCGGTTGCCGCGGGGCTGAGGCCGATCATCTGTGTTGGCGACACAGCCAGAGAGGCAGCGCCAGAGCAGCGCTACGCCGAAGTGCGTGCGCAGTGGGACGAGCTGGCGGGGAGTGCGGCGCAGGCTGGATGCAGTCTCACGGCGCTCCTTAAGGCAGGGGCCCTCGTTGCATATGAGCCAGTCTGGGCGATCGGAAGTGGGGCATCCGCCGACCCTGAACTTGCAGGAGGGATGGCGGCTGCAATTCGGGAGGGGAGTAGTGATCAGGTTCAGGTCTTGTATGGCGGAAGTGTGCGTGCGTCCCATGCGGCCCCCTTCTTTGCTGGCGTAGGTACATCCCGAATGGATGGCCTGCTGGTCGGCGGCGCGTCGCTGTCAAGTGAGAGCCTGCTCGACATTGCCGCCGCCCTTGGGTCTGCGTCATGAACCTGGCGGCAGACCGTCCGCTCGTCCTCCTCGTCATTGACGGTTTCGGCATTGGAACAGGGGCACCAGGAGATGCGATCGTCGCTGCGGCGATGCCCGCGTGGCAGGATCTGCGCGCTCGCTGGCCACACGCCGAACTTGATGCAAGTGGTGCAGCCGTCGGGCTCCCTGAAGGGCAGATGGGAAACAGTGAGGTCGGTCATCTAAACATTGGATCAGGACAGCGGGTTCCACAAGACTTGCCACGCATTAGTGCAGCAATTGAAAGCGGAACCTTCTCTAAGCAGCCAGAGCTGCTGCGAGCGCTCCGCGCTGCGGAGGGCGGTCGCCTCCATCTCTGCAGCCTCCTGGGACCAGGTGGTGTGCATGCGCACGATGAGCACCTTGTTGCACTCGCCGCCGCCGCCGCTGAGGCGAGTGGTGTGCGCTCCGTCTATCTCCACCTCTTCCTTGATGGTCGAGATACGCCGCCACGCTCCGCCCTCGGCTATCTCGCCGACCTAGAAGCGCGTCTCGCACGCTTCGCCCCTCAGGCGAAGATCGCTTCGGTCTCCGGGCGCTACTTTGCAATGGATCGCGATCAGCGCTGGGAGAGAACCGCACTCGCCGTTGCAGCGATCGCTGCTGCGGATGGACTGCGCGCAGAGAGCGCGCGTGAAGCGATCGAGCAGGGGTATGCGCGCGGTGAGAGTGACGAGTTTGTCGTTCCAACGGTGACTCTTGAGGGCCAGGAGACCGCGATCCGACCAGGAGATGTGCTGATTCACGCGAATTTCCGTGCAGATCGGGCGCGACAACTTGTGGCCGCGCTGAGCGCGCCGAACTTCTCGCACTTTGAGCGTCCCTCGATGCTCCCCGTTCCAGTTTGGGGGATGAGCTCCTACGGCGAGGAGGCGGCGACCCCTGCACTTTTTGGGCCAGCGCAGGTACCCTCACTCGCCTCAGCGATTGCTGACGCGGGTCTGAAGCAGTTCCATGTGGCGGAGACGGAGAAGTACGCGCATGTGACGTACTTCTTCAATGGTGGACATGAAGCGGCTCTCCCTGGTGAACGACGCATGCTGATCTCGAGCCTCCCCGTAGCAACGTACGATCGCGCACCTGAGATGCGAGCAGCGGAGATTGCGGATGCGGTGGTTGCGGCGCTCGCAGAGGGGAGTGAGGCGTTCATCCTTGCCAACCTTGCAAACCCAGACATGGTTGGACACACGGGTGACTTCAGCGCCACGGTCCGTGCCTGTGAAGCGGTAGACCACGCCCTGGGAAAGATCGCAGAGGCGGTACGCGCGCGGGCCGGTGCAACACTCGTGGTTACCGCAGATCACGGGAATGCAGAGAGGATGGTGACAGCGGCAGGAGAACCGGTGACCAGTCACACCCTTGCCCGTGTCCCCATCCTGATCACAGGTGATCGGATTGCCGGATATCGGCTCATCGACGGTGCGCTCGAAGATGTTGCGCCGACGATCGGTGCCCTCACCGGACTCGTGCTTCCCCCCACGATGACGGGCCGATCGCTGCTCGTTCAGGCGTAAGGGGAGGGGTGCTACAATCGCAGCACGCGGGATTGCCGCGCATGCATCGGAGGTATCCATGAACCCCATCCTCGCCATTGGCCAGATCATCGTGAGCATCTTCTTGATCGTGGCAATCCTGATGCAGGCGCGAGGCATTGGCCTCAGCTCTGCGTTCGGTGGCGATTCAAGCGTCTACCGATCACGCCGAGGAGTAGAGCGACAGTTGATGCGGTTTACCGTGTTGCTCACGATTCTCTTCGTGCTCTTCTCGCTGGTTGGCTATCTCCAGTCCAACTAACCGAGGGGGCACCTCGCCCATGGACGCGCGCGACAGGAGGCCTCAATGAGCCCATTGCGACGCATCGCGATCTTTCTCTTCTTTACCGTGGCGCTGGCGAGCGCGTTGGCACAAGCGGGGGTCATTGGAGGGGGTCGACCCGGAGGTGGGCTCTCAATTGGAATCACTCTGCCGAGTGGTCCAACGACGCTTCGCGAAGGCGTCATCGGCCTTCCTGAGCGGCCACTTCCACTCTTTGCGTCTACAGGCGCCGATCGCGCGATTGTTGCGCTCACCTACCGCGGACTGACCCGACTCGACACGAGCGGATATCCAACGGCAGATCTGGCAACCGCATGGAGTGTCAGCGAGGACGGGCTCGCCTGGACGTTCGTCCTTGACCCCACGGCGCGATGGGAGGACGGCACACCAATCACCGCCGCCGATGCGCAGCTGACCGTTGGCCTAGCCGGCGAACTTCGACTTGATGGCGGTTACTGGGAGGCACTCACCGTTGAGGTGAGTGAGACCACCGGAGATCTTGTGGTTCGTGCGCCACGGGCATTGGCGAACCTTCCTGCGCTGCTCGGCACGCTCCCACTTCTTCCAGCACACCTCTTCAGTGGAACTGCTGCACGGGACATTCCGCAACTTGAGGCGGCCGCAACCCCAATGGGGAGCGGCCCATTCAAGGTTGTCGCGATGGATGGAGGGGCGGCCGCACTTCAAGTGCGTGGTGACCTTCTCGCCGGAGATCTTGCGGCTCGCTCACTCATGCGAGAGGGGGCAACTGGCCTCCCCGTTGAATCGGTCGCACTCCGCTTCTTCGGCACGGAAGAGGAGGGGCTCAACGCATGGCGCGCAGAAGAACTTGATTCACTCGTTGGACTCGCACGAGAGGCGACGCAGGTCGCGCTCGCGGATGCTGGTCGCACCATCGAGCTAGGCTCCACCACCTTCAATGGGATCGCTGTTAACCTGCGCCCACGAACCGTGCTGCGACATCCAAAGTTGCGCCTCGGACTCCGCGCACTGCTTGACCCGTCGGCAATCACCAGTGCGTATGGAGGCCGCGAAGTCGCCGCACCAGTCTCTCCACTTTCGTGGGGCTGGTCCGAAGTGCCGCTCCCAGTTCGTGGGGCCGAGTATGCAAAGAAGCAGTTTGAAGGTGCGAAGTGGAAGTTCAAGGACGGCGTGTGGGTTGATGCGGAGAAGAAGCCGGTAAGCCTTGAGATCCTCACGCTCCCATCTGGCCCATATCCAGAAGATACGGCGGTTGCCACGCAGGCGGCATCAGCATGGATCGCGTTCGGAGTGCCAACGATCGTCACGGAGGTAGATGCGCAGACCCTCACCTCACGTCTCGCAACGGGGGACTTTGACTTGGTAGTGCTGAATGTGGACGTTGGGATTGATCCCGACCTCTATCCGCTTCTCGGCTCTGCTGCGGTGCTGAGCGGGGGAAATGTGGTCGGAATCCAGCTTAAAGAGCTCGATGCGCTCCTCAATGAGGCACGCAAGCCTGCAGAGAGAGAGGCGCGAGTCAAGGCACTCGCTGCAGTCCAGCGCTGGTGCGCGGCGAACAACTACCTGCTCCCCATTCGGTTCAAGGCAGAAGAGCTGCTGGTCGCCTCGCGCCTCACTGGCCTCGCCCCGCTCCTCGTGCGCGAGCCTGAGACCCACCTTCGGGATGTGCTATCTTTCCGCCTCGCGGCTCCGTGATCGCTCGCGGGGCTTCGTTCGGGTCGAGGTGGCGGAATTGGCAGACGCGCTGGCTTCAGGAGCCAGTGTCCGCAAGGACGTATGGGTTCAAGTCCCTTCCTCGATACCAGTAACAGCGTCAGGGACGCAGCACCTGTGCCCAGGTGGCGGAATTGGTATACGCGTACGTTTGAGGGGCGTATGACGCAAGTCATCCGGGTTCAAGTCCCGGTCTGGGCACCACACTTCTAGGGCGCCGCACGGCGCGAACACAGCGGGCGGTTAGCTCAGTTGGTAGAGCACCTCGTTTACACCGAGGGGGTCGGGGGTTCGAGCCCCTCACCGCCCACCAGTCCCTAAGGCTCCACCTTGACTGTTGCCGGGCCCTCCGTTGCGCCCGCTCGCCGCGGAGGGTATCCTCAGCGTCGTTGGTGTCTGAGGTCGCCGTGGCAGGCGGTCAATGAGCCGAGATAGCTCAGTTGGTAGAGCACGCGCCTGAAGAGCGCGGTGTCGCCAGTTCGAATCTGGCTCTCGGCACCATCATCGGTGTAACGGTGCGGAAGTGGCTCAGTTGGTAGAGCATCACATTGCCAATGTGAAGGTCGCGGGTTCGAGTCCCGTCTTCCGCTCCACTCCCTCCTTTGGGGACTCGAGGGGTCGTTGCCCCTTCGTCTAGTGGTAGGACAGCGGACTTTGGATCCGTGAACCGAGGTTCGAATCCTCGAGGGGCAGCCAGCACACACAGGGCGACGTACCCAAGTGGTCTAAGGGGGGGGTCTGCAAAACCCCTATTCGCCGGTTCGAATCCGGCCGTCGCCTCCAACTCTTGGACCCTAGCACCTGGAGTGCTACACTCCGCCTCTGCCTTTCGGCTCCGGCCCACTGCGCAAGTTGCGTAGGGTGCACCGGGGCGAATCCATAGGAAGGAGCGCGCAATGCGCCGCTACGAGCTCATGATGATCATGCAACCAGATGTTGCAGAGGACCGCAGCAAGGCGATCCTTGAGCGAACGGTTCGCTCCATTACCGAAGCGGGTGGAAGCATCCTCAAGAACGTCCCGTGGGGACGTCGCCGACTGGCGTATGAGGTTGAGGGACACCGCGACGGCATCTACCAGATCTACCTCTTTGAGGCCCCTGCAGCATCCATTGCTGAGCTTGAGCGCGTGCTCCTGATCACGGAAGAGGTGCTCCGGCACCTGGTGATTCGAGACGAACGCCCAGCGTCGGCGATCAGCGACGAGCTCGAAGAGGAGGCGGCTGATGCCGCCGCCGCGGCCGCCGCTGCTGATGCGCAACTTGATGACGGTGAAAGCGACGCAGCCCCCGCCGCAGTTGCAGTTGACGGGGAGTAGTTCATGTCATTTGCAAAGATCAGCATCATCGGCAACCTTGGCGCAGATCCAGAGTTGAAGTACACCGCCGACGGGAAGCCGCGCCTTGAGATGCGCGTGGCGACCAATGAGCGTCGCAAGTCTGCTGGCGGCGAGTGGGAAGACAAGACAACCTGGTACCGCGTGATCATGTTCGGCGAGCGCTCCGTGAAGCTCGCAGAGTGGCTCCGCAAGGGGCGCAAGGTCTACGCCGAAGGACGACTTCAGGTGGATCTCTACGACTCGAAAGAGGGTGAAAAGCGAGTAGCGCTCGACATCTTGGCGAGCGAAGTAGTGATCGTTGATCGCAATCCAGACGCAGACCCGAGCGCCCCGCGACCTGCACGAGCCGCAGCACCGAGTGCCGAGGCCCGCCCAGATGAGGGGCCGGCATCCGCGCCGAGTGATCTCGACGACCTTCCCTTCTAAACAACGTAGCGAACAACCACCACAAGATTGAGAGGAGAGCAACATGGCTGAGGCACCAAAGCGATTCAAGAAGCGTGAAGACAAGTTTGGCGCAGCCCGACGTCGTCGGACCTGTTCATTCTGCGGCGATAAGCGCGGCGTGATCGACTACAAGGAAGTGAACCGGCTCCGCCGCTTCATTTCTGATCGCGCAAAGATTGAGCCACGACGAAAGACAGGGAACTGCACGCAGCATCAGCATGAGCTGACCGTTGCCTTGAAGCGTGCACGTCAGATGGCACTCCTTCCGTACGCCCCACAGCATCAGGGGTAGCACCTGGTGGTGCTGATCGCGGCCATCACGGCCGCGGCGGCCCTCTACGGAACGATCGCAGGGCTCGGCGGGGGAATCATCATCGTGCCGGCGCTCCTCCTCACAGGAGTAGCACTCTCCACGGCGACGCCGTTGAGCCTTGCCGCCGTCTTTGTTGGTGCGATCGCCGGACTCCTTCCTACGGCACGTCGTCGACTGATTGATCGAAGCGCGCTGTTCACGCTGGCGCCAGCCGCGCTCATCGGTTCAGCGCTCGGTGGAGTTGCGGCACAGCGACTTCCTGAGGAGCCGCTCCTATTGGTGTTTGCGCTGATTGCTGTGGTGGTTGCACGCGACGCTCTCCTCCCTGACCGACCCAAGTCAACGACACGAAACCAACACCGAACGGGGCAGCTGATGCTCGGAGGGGGGGCGGGCGGTTTTTTCAGTGGCGCCCTCGGCATTGGCGGCGGCGTCTTCGTAGTCCCTGCCGCTCGCCGTTTTGGGCCGATGCGAATCGAGGCGGCAACCGCTACAAGCGTGGCGGTGATCGTTGGGTCGAGTGCGGTCGGCGTCTTCTCCAATCTCGCGACAGCGACCACAGTCGGCGCAGGCATCACGCCGCCTGAACTCCTCGCAGCAGGGATCGGTGCCGCCGTGGGGGGCTTTGCGGGAGGACAACTCAGCCCACGCGTCCCAGAGCGCGCGCGGTCACTCCTGATCGCAACAGTCGCCGCTGCAGCGGCTCTCGTTGCCTTGATGCGCCTCGTCGCGTAGGCTGCTTCATAACGCGGCGCCAGTGCCGCCAAGTACCTTCCGGGCTAGGAGGCTGAGATGGCGAACGAGACGAAGGCTGCACTCGCATATTTCGAGGGAGGGTTCCGCCCGCTCGCAGATGCGAAGGTTAACGTGATGACGCACGCCTTCCTCTACGGGACGGCCACCTTCGAAGGGATCCGTGCCTACTGGAATGCAGATCAGGGCGAGCTCTATGCACTCAAGCTGAACGAGCATCTTGAGAGACTCCGCGCATCATCCAAGATCTTGATGATGAACCCGCTCCCTGAGGTTGCAGAGCTCCGGACGATCATCATTGAACTGTTGCAAAAGAACGGCTTCAAGGAGGACGTTTATATTCGCCCCAGCGTGTACAAGAGCACCGAAGCGATCGGGGTGCGCCTCCATGAGCTGAAGAACAACTTCTATGTGATCGCAATCCCGTTCGGAAACTACATTGACATTGATTCAGGGATTCGCTGTGCCACGGTGGCAACGAGGCGGACCTCCGATCTGGCGATCCCTGCGCGCGCCAAAGTGGTGGGCAACTACGTGAATAGCGCCTTCTCCAAGACCGAGGCGATGCTCAACGGCCACGATGAGGCGATCGTGCTCACTGAGGCGGGGAAGGTGTCTGAAGGTTCCGCGGAGAACCTCTTCCTCTTGCGGGGAGAGACGCTGATCACTCCAGGTCTCAACGATGACATTCTTGAGGGGATCACACGCGCCGCGGTTGTGGAGATCGCACGCGAAATGGGTCTCAAGGTGAGCGAGCGATCAATTGATCGAAGCGAGCTTTACATCGGCGATGAACTATTCCTCTGTGGAACAGGCGCACAGATTTCGCCTGTCATTGAGGTGGACCATCGTGCGATCGGGAGCGGGGAGATTGGTCCAATCACGAAGCGCATCCAGGAACGATACTTTGCCGCTGTTCAAGGTCGGGTTCCTGAGTATTCACACTGGCTTACGCCGATTTACGGAACCAAGAAGGGTGGCGCGTAGCTACTCGTTCAACGTCGACAGGTCCGCCCCCGTAATGATCTGAATATCAACGGTCACCGATGGGTCATCAATCTCTACTGCGCGGATACCCATTAATCGTTCAATCAGCGCCAGCGTGACGGGAACGCGGAGCGCCGCTCCGTTGTAGACGGTCAGCCGTGTCTGCAGGAGCCCAATCTCTGGAGGCGTGATGCCGCTTGGAGCTGTCGCTTCAAGGCCAGCTTGGATCAACCGCGCCGCAAACGCACCCGCCTCGCCAGGCCGTCCCGTCCCGTTCAGCACCCAGATGCGGGCCGCCTCGCGCTCAACAGATTGCTCTTCCACTTCGTCAGGTGTTGGTTCGGCGGCAAATGCAGCAAGGATCGCCCGGCGAATCTTCTCAACGTCAGGGACGATGATGTACCCGCGCTCGTCCGCTCCAACTGTCTGGTAGACGGGTGGAGCGAAGACGATGCTCTTGAGGTTGCTTGCATCCACTCGGCCGAGCAGCTCGAGCAGGCGAGGGAGATCGCCCTGCGGGAAGTCACTCTTGATTGCATCCTGAAGCGTGGACGCAAGGGCGGGTAGATTCGCTGCAATTGCCTCCACATCAGTCTGTGCGCGGACCGCGGCAATCACCTGTTGCTGTCTCTCCGCACGTCCAAAGTCGGAGCTGCCGTGGCGCGAACGCGCAAAGATCAGCGCCTCTTGACCATCCATGGTCCGTACGCCAACCGGCATCCTGATGCGGCGCAGATGGCCGGCGCCCGCCGGATACGTCTCATCAACAATGGGGTTCTTCGTGGTGATGCGGATTCCACCGAGGGTATCTACGATTTGCTTGAAGCCACTGAAGTTAACCATGACGGAGTAGTCAATGCGGATGCCATAAAACTCGCTGAGCATTTCGCGGAGTGCGGCTGCGGGGCCGTTTGGGAACGTGTCGCTGTTCGCTTTCGCCGAACTGTAATAGGAGTTGATCTTGTTGTTATAGGTTGAACCGTAGAGGGCCTGTGCGCTCGCTGGGACCGGAACATCAACGGTGTCCCGTGGGATGCTGAACATGCTTACTGACCCTTTCACGGGATCGACACTTGCAACGATCAGGGTGTCCGTGTTGAAGCTTGTTTCACCTTGTCGTTGATCAACGCCAATCAGGAGCACGTTCAGGCGTTCGGTGCCGTCCCAGCTCGGTGGGGTCGCTCCCCCTTGCCCGTCGCCCTCCTCGGTACCGCTGAAGATGCCACCGACGAGTGCGGATGCGGTACTCACATACCCGCCAACGAGTAGATGGATGGAGAGGCCAACGGCGAGCGTGCTTGCGAGAGCAACCGACGAGAGGAGCGTTGCGCGCACACCACTGCCACGGGTGAGACCCTGGCGCCAGGCTTCCGTTGCGGCGGCGGCGCGCCAGAGGGCGGCGAGGATGTTCAGGATCCCTGCCGCACTTAGTCCAAGTGGTGAGAGGAGGAGTCCGAGGAGCCCGGCCAGCCCGTCAGCAACGTAGATGCCAGCGAAACCTGCGGCGAGGAGGAAGAGCGGGGTTGCGAACCTGAGGGCAGCCCGCCAGCGACGCTGATAGGCCTGTCCGAGCCCAGGGATGAGGACGGAGAAGAGGGCCGCTGCGAACGCGGAGCTCTTTGGGGTTCGATCGTCGCTTTTCACCCTCGCACGATAGCGCCTCACCCGCGAGCGAGTCGGCGCTCCGTTTGCCATGCAGGGACGCGCGTGGCACGCTCCGTAGCATGTTCCGTCCTGTTGACGCCCGACCCGACCTTGTCAGCATTGAGCACGAGATGCTGCGCAGCTGGCGGGAGGAAGGCGTCTTTGAACGTCTTCGCGCACAGACGACGGGCGGACCGGCCTGGTCGTTCCTTGACGGGCCGATCACCGCGAACAACCCAATGGGTGTGCACCATGCGTGGGGTCGCACGTACAAAGACCTCTTCCAGCGCTTCCGCGCCTCACTTGGCCACGAACTACGTTGGCAGCAGGGGTTTGATTGCCAGGGACTCTGGGTTGAGGTGAATGTTGAGCGCGAGCTCGGCTACACCAGTAAGCGACAGATTGAAGAGCAGGGGCTCGCTGAATTCATCAGCCTCTGCAAGCAGCGCGTCCTCACCTATGCCGCGCGACAGACAGAGCAATCAATTCGGCTCGGCATGTGGATGGACTGGAATGACCCAGCCGAGCTGCTGAAGCTTCGTGATGCACTCGCAGAGGGTCCAACCACGCCGGTCACGATCGCTGGTGTGGACGGTCCTGTCAGCGGCCCAGTGGAGCAGCTGATTGGGCGACTCGGCACCCCAGAGGTTGGTGGTTCGTACTTCACCTTCTCCGATGAGAATAACGACCTCATCTGGACCTTCCTTGCAACGTGTCATGCGCGCGGCTGGCTCTACAAGGGGAGCGACAGCATGCCGTGGTGCGCCCGCTGTGGCACTGGGATCAGCCAGCACGAGATGACCGAAGGGTATGCGGATCGTGAAGACCAGTCGCTCTACTTCGGCCTGGCACTTGTGGATCGTCCAGGCGAGGAGCTCATTGCATGGACCACGACGCCGTGGACCGTTGCGGCGAATGTTGCCGCCGCAGTCCAGCCTTCGCTCGACTACGAACTTGTGGAGTTTGACGGCCGCAAGCTCTGGATTGGCGCATCGCGTCGCACTGCCACCCTTGGTGGCGGTGCCCCCCGCGCTGTCCTCCTTGAAACACGAAAAGGGTCCGAGCTGATCGGCTGGAAGTACCGTGCGCCTTTTGATGACCTGCCCGCCGTGCGTGAAGCGCTCGGACCTGATGGGGCTGCGCACCGCGTGATCGGATGGGACGACGTTGGTTCCGAAGAGGGGACCTGCATCGTGCACATTGCTCCTGGATGCGGAAGCGATGACCATAAGCTCGGTGTTGCTGAGGGGCTCCCTGCGATTGCGCCAATTGATGAATCGGGCCTCTACCTCGACGGCTTCGGAGACCTCAGTGGACGCGAGTGGCATGAGGTGACAGAGGACGTGTTCGCGCACCTCACCGCCGCAAAGAGTCTGCTGCGTCGTGAGAAGATCACGCACCGATACCCACACTGCTGGCGCTGCGCAACACCGCTCGTCTTTCGGCTCGTTGATGAGTGGTTCATCAGCATGGGGCCACTCTACGACAAGCCACGCAGCGAGCTCACAAAGTTGGAGCTCGACGCGAGCCTTCGTTACCAGATCATGTCCGTGGTCGACCGGATCACCTGGCTTCCAGAGTTCGGGTATGAGCGAGAACTTGATTGGCTGCGCAACATGAGCGACTGGATGATCTCGAAGAAGCGCTACTGGGGCCTCGCGCTGCCGATTTACGAGTGCGCCTCGTGCGGCAAGGTTGAAGTGCTCAGTTCGCGCAAAGAGTTGGAGGGGCGTGCAACCGCTGGAGCGGCGGCGCTCAAGGGACACACGGCGCACCGCCCATACATCGATGAGGTGCAGATTGACTGCAGCGGGTGCGGTGAGAAGGTGACGCGCGTCCCTGACGTGGGGAACCCCTGGCTCGATGCAGGGATTGTCTCGTTCTCAACGCTCCGGTACCGCGAAGATCCTGATTACTGGAAGCGTTGGTTCCCCGCCGACTTCATCACCGAGAGCTTCCCAGGACAGTTCCGCAACTGGTTCTATTCGCTCCTCGCCATGTCTACGGTGATGGCGTCAAGCGAACCGACAAAGACAATCTTCGGCTACGGGCTTGTAGTGGGTGCTGACGGACGGGCGATGCACAAGAGCTGGGGGAATTCCATTGAGTTCGATGAGGCGGC
The DNA here is from genome assembly GCA_040397155.1 of Candidatus Limnocylindrus sp. Classification (GTDB taxonomy): domain Bacteria; phylum Chloroflexota; class Limnocylindria; order Limnocylindrales; family Limnocylindraceae; genus Limnocylindrus. The sequence continues at coordinate 36,760 of JBBAWP010000003.1, read as the reverse complement.
CGACCGCATGGGTGCGGACGTGATGCGCTGGCTCTTTGTGGGCTCACGGCCAGAGGAGAACGTGCTCTTCGGCTGGGAGGCAGCTGATGAGACGCGTCGCCGCCTGCTCGTTCTATGGAACGTTTACGCGTTCCTCGTTGGACAGGCGCGATCCGCCCGATGGACGCCAGGTGAGGTTGAGGTGCCAGCTTCGTCGCGAAGCGTGATGGATCGGTGGATTCTCAGTCGCTCAGCCGAACTCGCCTCCAGCGTCGAAACCTCGTTGCGAGCCTACGACGCGTACGCTGCGGTTCGTCGCCTTGAACAGGGGATTGACGAGCTTTCTACCTGGTACCTCCGTCGCACACGTGATCAGTTTGCCGCGGATGCTCCAGAGCGTGAAAGGCACGCTGCCTTCGACACGTTGCATCAGGCACTACTCACGCTGCTTCGGGTGGCCGCGCCGATCAGCCCGTTCTTCACTGATTCGCTGTACCGCAACTTGGTAGGCAGCGACCAAACGAACGGGGGCGCAGCAGGCGCAGGGGTCAGCGAGGTTGTCGGCGGGGCGGCACGCCCGCTCGCTGGGGCGATTCGCACAGGGAGCGCACCTGGCAGCATCCACCTCCTGCACTGGCCGACTGAAGAGAGTGCGGGATGGCGCGACAGCGAACTGGAGTCGGCAATGGAGCGGATCATTCGCGCCGCGGAGCTCGGCCGTTCAGTACGCAGTGCAGCAGGCATCCGGACCCGCCAGCCTCTCGCTCGCGCCCGTGTGGTTCTTGGCGTTCGCGGTGCCGACGCAGAAGCCCTCCAGAACATCCTCGCTGATGAGCTCAACGTGAAGAGCGTTGAGCGCGTTGACGATGCCTCTGGCCTCTTTGAGCGTCGCGTCAAGGTTCTCCTTCCGAAGGTTGCGAAGCGACTCGGTGCATCGACGCAGGTTGTGATGCAAGCGGCACGCGACGGGAAGGTTGAGTTTCTTGCGAACGGTGCAGTCGCTATTGCGGGGGTTGAGCTTGCTGCCGATGAGATTGAAATTCAGGCGGTCCCTCGTGAGGGTCAACATGTGGCTGAGGATGACGGGTTGGTTGTGGAGCTTGACACGAGTTTGACGCCCGCACTGGTTATTGAAGGTGATGCACGTGAGGTGATTCGCGCAGTGCAAGAGGCGCGAAAGAGTGCGGGGCTCCAGCGGGAAGACCGCGTGGAGATGGAGATTCGAGGTGCCCCGAGCGAACTGGAGCAGCATCGGGGGGAGATTGTTAGCGCGGTTGGCGCGCTCCGCTGCCACTTCGCAGCGAACGGGGGAGCACCACTCTCCGGGTGGGAGCGCGCGACCGTGGCGCTCTCTGGAGGCGACGCGGAACTGTTCATTCGCCGCGCGACCGAATGAGGCGTGCACTTGTCGTTGGTGTGGCGAGCCTCGTCTTTCTGCTTGATCGGTTCAGCAAATCGGTGCTCCCTGATCTACTAAGTGAGGGCTCTCCACGGGAGATCATTGGAAGCACCCTGCAGTTGATTCGCAGTGAGAACCGAGGCGGTCTCTTCGGCCTCTTCCAAGGGAGCGCACCGATTCTTGCACTCTTGAGTCTCGGCGTCGTGGTTGCACTCTTGGTGGTGCATGAGCGGGAGGGTGAGCGGCGACCGTCTGCGCTGACCTTTGCAACCGGGCTCTTGATCGGTGGTGCGCTGGGGAATCTGCTCGATCGCATCACGATGGGCTACGTGCTCGACTTCATTGACCTTGGGGTTGGCTCCTTGCGCTTCTGGACCTTTAATGTGGCTGATATGGGAATTAGTTTCGGGATCTTGATCATGCTGCTCGCGGCACTCCGTTCACCGCGTGAACGTGACCAGAGGAACCGATGAGCGACCCCCGAGAGATTGATCTTCCGATCCCGCCTGAAGCGGCGCGACAGCGTGCGGATCGATTCGTTGCAGATCGTTGCGGTCTCTCTCGTTCGTTCGTCCAGCGTTTGATCAGCGAGGGGCGGCTCACTATGAACGGCGTGGAGATTCGCGCAAGCAGCACGCTGATTCCGGGAGGCACACTCCACCTCTCTATCCCGCCAGTGGCTGATGCGCAGCTCTTGGCTGAAGAGATCCCGATTAGCGTGGTGTATGAAGACGAAGACATCCTTGTGGTGGACAAGCCTGCGGGGCTTGTGGTGCACCCGGCTCCGGGGCATGCAAGCGGAACACTCGTGAACGCGCTCCTTCATCATGTGGAGGACCTTCCTGGCATTGCTGGGGTAGCGCGTCCTGGACTCGTTCACCGACTTGATAAAGACACCTCAGGCCTGCTGGTCGTGGCGAAAGGGGATCTTGCTCAGTCAAGCCTCATGGCACAACTGAAGGCACGACGCGTCAAGAAGACCTACATCACGCTCGTGCAGGGCCCTGTTGCTGCGGAGGTTGGACGGATTGAGGCTCCAATCGGTCGTGACCCATCGGAGCGAAAGCGGATGGCGGTCGTTGCCGGCGGTCGCCCGGCCACAACTGGCTATCGAGTGCGTGAGCGATTCGCGGGATGGACGATGCTCGAAGTCGATCTGATCACCGGCCGAACGCACCAGATCCGCGTTCATTTGACGGAGATCGGTCATCCGATCGCGGGCGACCCAACGTACGGAAACGGAACGAGCCGACGCGGACCTGAAGGGACGACGAGACTCTTCCTGCATGCCTGGCGGATCGCGTTCACCCATCCGCGCGACGGGCGGCTGATGCGGCTCGAGGCGCCACTCCCACCGGATCTGCAGCTCCCTCTTGATACGCTACGGTTGCACGGAGAGAGATCGGAGGGCTGATGCCAGGTCAGCGGCGCGATGGCGCAGCAGGAGCGCAGGTGATTGTGATCTCAGGCCCCAGTGGCGTGGGAAAGGACACAATCATTAACGAGTTGCGTCGCCGACCGATCGGTCAAACCTTCCACTACGTGGTGACCTGTACCACTCGAGAGCCGCGATCGGGTGAGATGAACGGCGTGCACTATCACTTCCACACCGACGAATCATTCACCGCCCTGCGCGAGGCGAGCGGTCTGCTTGAGTCAGCGACGGTTCATGGGCGCTCGTACGGGACGCCTCGGAGTGAGGTTCGAGAGGCGCTGGAGCGTGGCGAGGATGCGATCCTCAAGATCGACGTGCAAGGCGCACGCAGCGTTCGCGCAGAGATTCCCGAGGCGATCCTCATCTTCATTGCGCCACCGTCACCTGAGGCGCTCGCTGCCCGACTCGCGGGCCGCGGGACTGAGTCTCCGGAAGATCTCGTGACTCGAGCGCGAAGTGCGATCGTGGAGATGGATCGTGCAAAAGAGTATGACTACCTCGTACTCAACGAAACTGGTTACCCGGAAGAGGCGGCCGCGCAGGTTGAGAAGATCGTCCTCGCGGAACGCGCCAAGCATCCGGAGCGTCGGATCAGCGTGTGAGTGGGGGCGACGTGCCCCGAACTGTGCGGCCCAGTGATCCGCCGAACACCGTTCGCATTGCGGTGGATCTCCCTGGCCCGCAAGGGGAGCGGCTCTACGATTATTTACCCCCAGAACATGGAGAGGTTGAGATTGGAGACGCGGTTGTCGTGCCATTTGGCGGGCGGCGCGCGATCGGGATCGTTACCTCAAACGTTGGCGCACTCCCGCCTCCCTCTGGCGTCACCCTAAAGCGTGCGGAGGCGAAGCTAAGCGGCGACCCCCTGATTGGATCGCTCGGCATGCGCCTCGCTGAGGCGATCGCGACACACTGGCTGGCACCGCTTGCACTGACCGTTCGTTCGCTCCTTCCGCCTAGTCTCCTCGACAAGGTGGAGGTTGCCATTCGCTCGGTGGGTGCGCCAAGTGAAGCAGAGGAGCGTGTAGGGATCAGCCAGACATGGGTATCGGTTGACCGACTTGCTGGGGCACGTGGAAGCGGGCGCAGCGCGCTCCTGGCACTGATTCGGAGTGGTGAGCGCGATGGTCGGCTTGAGCGAAGTTGGAGGCTGAGTGCCGTGCATGGTCGCCTGATTGAAGAAGCGTACGCATCACGAACGAGCGCCGCTGATCTGCCAGATGCCCGTACTCGCCTCGGACTCCGCCAGCGCGAGTTGCTGGCAGCGCTGGATCGCGCCGAAGCAAGCGGCGATGGACAGGTACGTGCAGCCGATCTCCCTGGCGGGCTTCCCGCCGCCCGTCGACTTGCAGCCCTCGGTCTCGTGCAGATTGCGATGCGACGACACCAGCGACGTCACGCTGATCGCCGCGACAACGTCATCAGCGATCTCTCTGTCTCCGAATGGAGCCCCACACAGCGCGCACTCCTCAGTGAGCCGCGCCTTGACGGCGTCACGCTGATTGATGGAGCGCCAGGATCGGGGAAGAGTCGTCTCGCCGCTGAGATCGCGTCGCGCACGCTCTCCGCGGGGCGTTCAGTGCTCTGGCTCGTCCCTGAGGCAACGCAGGTTGCACTTGCTGCTGATGTGCTTCGGAGCATCACAGGGGTTGAGCCGGAACTCGTGCATTCAGGGGCGAGCCAAGGTGAGCGGCTGGATGCTCACGCCCGACTGCAGGAGGTCGGGCCACACCTCGTGGTGGGCACTCGCGTTGCGTTGGGCGCGCTGAGCCGTGAAGTTGGCCTGATCGTCGTTGATGAGGAGCATGAGGCGGCCTACAAGTCTGATCGCACCCCACGCCTCCATGCGCGCGACGCTGCAATCATGCTCGGTGCGTTCGCGGCAGCACCCGTCCTTCTTGTCAGTGCGACGCCATCCATTGAGACGATCGCACGGGCCAAACAGCAAGAGTGGCGTCATGTAACCCTTGAGCATCGCAGCGCGGTAATCCGTGTCGAAGTGGTTGACATGCGTCGCGAACTTGAGGACGGCTGGAAATCAATGATCAGTCGACCACTCCTCGCAGCGCTTGAGGCGCTCAATTGGGGCGAAGGGGAGCAGGCACTTCTGATCATGAATCGGCGAGGCCTTGCATCGGCACTGCTCTGCAGGGACTGTGGCGCGGCGCAATCATGCCCGTCGTGTGAACGGCCACTCGTCCTGCACAGTGCTGGGTCGCTGCTCCGCTGTCACGGGTGTGGGCTCGTTGCGGAGCCGCTCACGCGCTGCCCTTCGTGCAACGGTGCGCGGATTCGCGCGATCGGTGGTGGAACCGAGCGCCTTGAGGGCGAAGTGAAGCGACTCCTGCCGTCGCTTCGCATCGGCCGACTCGACGCGGACACCACCGCGAGCATCGGTGCAGGCGATCGCATCTTGGACGCCTTCCGAAAGGGTGAGACCCAACTGCTGATCGGTACCGCACTGGCGGCCAAGGCGTTAGATCTCCCTCGCCTCGCGCTGGTTGGGATCGCCTCTGCGGACGCGGGCCTCCTCCTCCCCGATGAACGCGCTGCGGAGCGGGTCGTCTCTCTGATCGTGCAAGCGAGTGGTCGCTTGGGGCGAGGGGGGAGCGGTGGGACCGCATGGGTGCAGAGCTATCGGCCGGAAGATCCTGCGATTGCGGCGGCGGTAGAGCTTGCGCGTGGCGGTGACGTGAGTGCGTGGCGTCGGCGCGAAGTTCTGCTTCGTGAACGGGCTGGTGGTGCCCCCTTCCTGCGCACGGCAAAGATCACCGTCTCTGGCGCTACTGCAACGGCTACTCATACGCGCGCGGTTGCCGTTGCGGAGAAGCTGCGCGGCCAGCTTCCAGAGGGTTCCGGGGCGCGTCTCCTTGGGCCGATCCCTGCTTGGGTGCCGAAACGCGCGGGGCGTTGGAGGGAGAACCTCATTCTGCGCGCTGCAGATCCGCTCCCGTTTGTTCGGGCGCTCGGAGGGCGCGATGTCAGTATTGACTTGGATCCAGAGACGCTCCTCTAGCCTCCCCGCCGATTGGTAGAATCAGGCCATGAGTGTGAAGCCGATCCTGCTCCTCGGTGATCCGCGCCTCCGCATGCCCGGGGAGCCCGTAGAGAGTTTTGGAAAGTTGCTGCACAGCCTTCTTGACGATCTCGTGCACACGATGCGCGCTGCCCCAGGCGCTGGACTTGCCGCCCCCCAGCTTGGCGAACCGCTTAACGTTGCGGTCGTCGAAGCGAAAGGGCGCACGTATGAGCTCGTCAACCCGCGCATCATGCGCGACAAGGGCGATGTGACCGATCTTGAAGGGTGCCTATCAATCCCAGGCTACGTTGCCGACATCACTCGACGCGAACGAGTGTGGGTTGAAGCGCAAGATCGTCACGGTCGTGTCTATAAGTTCAGCGAACACGGCTACATTGCGCGCGCCGTGCAGCACGAGCTTGATCATCTTAAGGGGAAACTTTACATTGACTATCTTGATTCACTCGACCAGCTGATCGCCGTAACCGGCGATGAAGATGGCAGCGAGACTGATCCTGAAAGTCCGGAAGGGAAACGCGCGAAGCGTGCGGCTCGCGCCGCAGAGGCACACAGTCACTGATCTGCGGCTCCTGTTGATTGGGAGTGGCGGCTTCGGCGTGCCAGCATTTGATGCTCTCCACGAGAAGCACGAGGGGAGTATTGCCGCCGTGATCACTGCCGCACCGCGGCCGTCGGGGCGAGACGGCGCGCTCGTTGCAACGCCAGTCGCATCGTGGGCGCGGGAGCGCGATCTGCCACTCCTTGAAGTTGAGCGACTCCGCGCCCCCTCCACGCAGGAGACGATCGCTTCCCTTGATGTAACCGTGGGCCTGCTCGCAGACTTTGGGCAGATCGTTCCTGCTGAAATGTTGCGCTCGGTTCCGCGAGGGATCCTGAATCTTCACCCTTCGCTTCTGCCTGTGTATCGTGGCGCCGCACCGATCCCTGCAGCAATCCTGGCTGGCGATCAAGAGACCGGAGTGAGTACCATCCTCATGGATGAGGGGCTGGATACAGGGCCGCTCCTCGCAGTGCAGCGGCATCAGTTGCGCGGCGACGAGGACGCACCGCGTCTTGAGGCGCAACTCGCGCAACTGGCGGCGGACGGCATCGTAAGGACGTTGGATCGATACCTTGCAGGGGAGATCGTTCCGAGCGCTCAGCCTGCAGAGGGTGTTTCACTGACGCGTCGTTTGCAACGGTCGGACGGTGAGATTTTGGCAACCTGGAAGGCAGAGCACGCACACCGGGCATGGCGCGCGTACCGTCCATGGCCTGGTGTCTGGATCAGCCTCGCCCCAGCGCTCGAGCGGCTGAAGCTTGATGTGATTGGCGCACCGCTCGCTGAGATTGACGTCCCTCTTGGAGGCCTCCTCGTGCATGAGGAGGTTCTCCTCCTTGGACTGAAAGGGGGCGCCCTCCCACTCCTTGAAGTGACCCCGATGGGCGGGCGCCGCATGAGCGGAACTGCGCTGATTCACGGCCGACCGGAACTTCTCGCTCCGCATGCGAGAATCCGCTCATGAGCACCGCAGCATCACCCCTCCCCGCGATCAGTGATCTTGATCCGAGTGCGGTTGCGCAACTTGTGGCCGATCTTGGACTTGAGAAGTACCGCTCGGCTCAGATCCTTGATGCGATTTGGCGCTCTGATGCCACGACCTGGTCGGAGGTCACGACGCTGAGCCGACGAGCGCAGGAGGCGCTCGCTGGTGTCGCCCGCTTCTACTCTGCAGAGCAGCTCGAACGAGAAGATGTTGAGGACGGGGCAACGAGCAAGCTCCTGATCACGCTCAGCGGTGGCGCGAAGGTTGAGGCGGTGCTGATGCGCTATCCGCCAGATCCACGGCGCGGCCGCGGAGAGCGAGCGACCATCTGCGTCTCAAGCCAAGCAGGGTGCGCGGTCGGCTGCCCCTTCTGCGCCACGGGTGAGCTTGGCTTTACCCGCAACCTGACCGCTGGTGAGATCCAAGATCAGGTGCGTCGCGCGCGACAGATCCTTCGAGGCGAAGGGCGGGAGCTCACGAACGTCGTGTTCATGGGGATGGGGGAGCCACTCCAGAATCTTGACCCCGTACTCGCGTCAATTGACGGCCTCACCGACCCACTTCGGGGCGGCATCGGACAACGTCGAATTGTTGTTTCAACGAGCGGAGTGGTGCCAGGGATCGCCAGGCTCGCAAAGGTGCGGCCTCAGGTGACCCTCGCCGTCTCTCTCCATGCGGCGCGCAATGCTCTACGCGACCTGCTTGTGCCGCTCAACCGTAAGTGGCCTGTAGAGGAAGTGATTGCAGCCGCAGCAGCGCATGCACGTGCAACTGGGCGACGGACCACGTTTGAGGTGACGATGATTGACGGCATCAACGACAGCCCAGAAGATGCCGCGGCCTTGGCACAACTCCTGCGCGGGAGCAGCGCACACGTCAATCTGATCCCAATGAATAGCGTCGCACATACGCCATGGCAGGAGAGTCCCGCCGCACGCATTGAAGAGATTGCAGAGCAGCTGCGCGCCTCCGGCCTCTCGGTAACGGTTCGGAGAAACCGAGGTCGCGAGGCGGGTGCCGCGTGTGGGCAACTCGCTGCTGAACGTGCTGGCGCTCCAGCGCCAGCAGCAGTGGCCCGCCGCAGAGAGCTTCTGGTCGTAGCGAGCGCGGCCGCACTGAAGGGGGAGCGTTCACCAACACCACTAGCGCCGTCTGGGCCACTTGGAGGGGTTGAGCAGTGACGCGTGGGGTTCAGATTGCAGCGAGCATCTTGAATGCGGATCTCGGCGCGTTGCGTGAAGCAGTTCAGGCGGCGGAGCAGGCTGGCGTCGACCGCATCCACCTAGACATCATGGACGGGCACTTTGTGCCGAACCTTACGTTCGGGATCGCAACCGTTGATGCACTGCGTGGGGTGACGTCGCTCCCATTTGATGCGCACCTGATGATTGCAAACCCTGCGCTCTGGGCGCCACGATATGCCGCAGCTGGCTGCCAGACCGTTGCCATTCACGTTGAGGTTCCAGAGCGCCATCAAGGGACCCTTGATGCCATCCGAACCGCAGGCGCGCAGGCTGGTCTCGCAGCGGATCCAGGCACACCCGCCAGAGCCTTCGCAGCGCATGATGCGCATCTTGATTTTGCGCTCGTCATGACGGTGAAGTCCGGCTTCGGTGGCCAGTCATATCAGCCCGACGCAGCTGCGCGCATCAAAGAGATTCGAGTGCTCCTCGGCGCTGAGCGACTCATTCACGTAGATGGTGGGATTCGGTCCAGCACCGCAGCTGATGCGGTTGCACAAGGGGGAGACGTCCTCGTCGCTGGGACAGCGCTTTTCGGAGCGGCGCAGATGCGCGCAGCGGTAGAGGGGTTACGCCCGAAGGCGTAGCTGAGGCTTAAGCGCCCTTTGTTGCCGTTCGTCGGCACGAGGTGCAGACGAGCGCGCGCTTCATCGTCCCATTGGCGAGGACCATGGTCGGCTGGAGGTTGGCTCGGAAGCGTCGGTGTGCGCGTACACGGTTCATCCCGACCGACTGGGGGTTGAACCCAGAGATCGAATCCTTGCCGCAGAGGACGCAGAAGCGAGCCATGACCTTCTCCTTGCTGTACTTGGCGCCCGAGAGGGACGCACCGCCGTTGGTGCCGTATCGTAGCAGGAACGCCGTAGGGCTGAGGGGCCTTGGCTGAGGGAGGGAGTCATGCCGAGCGAGCGACAGCGAGCACCGAAGACGGGTCTACTTCTCGCCGCCCGCCACGCCCCCCTCTCCCGCGTGCCGGAGACCCGCGAGTGGGGCGCTCGATGAGCCGCAAGAGCTGGGACGGGGTGGAGCTGATGGCAGCCCTCCGGTCAGGCGCTGATCGGCTGGAGGCCCGCGTCGCGGAGGTGAACGCGCTCAACGTCTTCCCTGTCCCTGACGGCGATACGGGGACCAACATGCTCGCGACCCTCAAGGCGGCGATCGCTGAAGGGGAGGTGACGCTTGCAACGGGGGTCACATCAATTGACGAGGTCAGCGAAGCGGTTGCTCGCGGCGCACTCCTAGGCGCCAGAGGGAATTCGGGGGTTCTGCTCTCGCAAATCCTGCGCGGACTACCCCAAGCGGTAAGAGGGCGGAAGCGCGCTCGCGCGGCAGAGATCGCAAACGCACTCTCGATCGGCGTGCTCCACGCCTACAGCGCTGTTGCAACACCCACAGAGGGGACGATTCTCACTGTTGCGCGCGAAGTTGCATCGAGCGCGCTGGCAGATGCGGAAGGATCAACCGAGCTTCGACCATTCCTCCTCCGTGTTGCCGAGAGCGCTCGCATCTCGGTGGAGAAGACGCCAATGCTTCTCGCCGTGCTCCGAGAAGCAGGAGTCGTGGATTCGGGGGGCACCGGGTTACAACTCATTCTCGAGGGGATCGCAGATGTCCCCTCGGTTGCTCCTTCGGCAACCTCGGACGATGCTGAGCCAGTGAGAATTGCGCACGTTCCCACGCCGGCACTATCAGTCCCAGCTGCGGGCGGAGATGGCGCTCCAGGTGAGTATGGATACGAGACGGTCTTCATCCTTCGCGCTACAGAGGCACCGCTCGACCTGGTCAAGATCCGTGCTGACCTTGAACGCATCGGAGAGAGCGTACTTGTCGCCGGTGATGCGTCGGTCTGTAAGGTGCACGTGCACAACTTGCAGCCAGATCAGATCCTCGCCTATGGGATTGCCCATGGCGATGTCCGTGGCGTAACGATTGAGAATCTTGACCAGCAAAGTTCCGAACGCGCCACTGGACATGGTGCCTTTACTGACCTCTCCACGCGCGTTGGCGTTGCCAGCGCAACACCTGACAAGGGGCCTGAGCCCGGCACAGCGATCGTTGCGGTCGCTGCAGGGAGTGGACTTGCTGCGATCATGAAATCGGCGGGGGCCTCGCAGTTGGTCCACGGTGGCCAAACGGAGAACCCTTCGGCAGCGGAGATTGCCACCGCAATCAACGCAACGGGACGGCGCGATGTCATTGTGTTTCCGAACAACGGGAACATCGTTCTCGCAGCGCGCCAGGCCGCAGACCTGGTTGCGGCGAACGTGACCGTCATCCCAACGCGCAACGCAGCCGAAGGGATTGCGGCGCTCCTAACCTGGGATCCTTCGCTCCCATTGGATGTTGCGCTGAAGCAGTTTGAAGCCGCACGAGTCGGTGCGAGAACGTTCCGAATTGTCCAGGCGGTGCGCGACGCGGTGGTGAAAGGGGTCAGCGTACGGAACGGCGAAGTGATGGCCCTTGATCCTGTTGACGGGATCGTTGCCACCGGACAAGACGAGATTGAGGCGCTCACCCGTGCGCTGCAGGGAGAGAAGGCGGAGTTGATCACGCTCTACCTAGGAGCGGATGTTGACGCGGCCGCCGGCGAGCGCATGGCTGAAGCTGCTCGAGGAGTCATCCGCGGCGTGGAAGTGGAGCTCGCGCGTGGCGAACAGCCAATCGAGCGGGTGCTCGTGAGCTTGGAGTGAGCGCCGACCCGAGCGGCCTGCCGCTCAAGGGGCTCGGCCTGCCCGGCGGAGCGAGCCTGCTACGGGGGCTCGCTCGACTAGGGGTCCATAGCGTGGGAGATCTCCTCCTCTACCTTCCGCGGCGTTACGAAGACCGCCGAGCGATCACGCCAGTTGCTGAACTTGTAGGCGGAAGCCCTGCAACGGTTCGCGTGCGGGTTGTTGACGTTCGCGTCGAAAAGACCTGGCGACGTGGGGTTCAACGAACGATCGCCACACTCGCCGACGAGAGCGGTGTGGTGGAAGCGATCTGGTACGGCCGTCGCTTCATTGAGCGTCGCCTCCACCCAGGCGGTGAGATTGTCGCCTCCGGCCGCGTGAAGGCAATTGGGTGGCGGGCCCAGCTTGAAGCGCCAGAGTTCAGCGCGCTCGAAGGGGGCGAGAGCGTCAATGCAGGGCGAATCGTTCCGATCTATCGGCTGACAAAGGGGGTGACGGCACTCAGCCTTCGTGCGGCGGTACGCCGGCTCATTGATCAATTCGGTGCGGAGCTCACAGATCCGCTTCCTGCCGGCGTTCGCACCAGACACGAACTGATGCCGCTCGCCGCTGCGCTGACGGAGGCTCACTGGCCGAGTGAGTTTGAACAGCGCGATGCCGCACTTCGTCGCCTCGCCTTTGACGAACTTCTCGCGGTGCAGCTGTCACTCGTTCGCCGACGGCGCCGTCGAGCGAAAGGTGCGGCGCCATCCATTAAGGTCCCTCAGCGCGACCGCGCAGAGATTGAAGAGGCGATTCGTAGCGGACTTCGACGCGAGGGAGCCTCCACGCCAGCACCGCTATGGACATCAGATCAGTCAGCGGCGATCGATGCCATCTTGACGGACCTCGCCGCTGGCGAGCCAATGCTGCGCCTGTTGCAGGGTGATGTTGGTACGGGGAAGACGGCAGTCGCACTCGTGGCGGCCGCTGCCGCCGCTCGTGCAGGTCTTCAGTGCGCGATGCTGGCGCCAACGGAGCTTCTCGCACGGCAGCACGCTGCCACCGCGACGAGACTCTTCGCGCCACTCGGGATTCGCGTTGACCTACTGGTTGGAAGCGCCTCTGCGGCAGAGCGTCGCAACGTTCGCGCGGCAGCCGCCGACGGGAGCATCGCTCTTCTCATTGGGACCCACGCCCTCTTCTCTGAAGCGACGCAGTTCGCTTCGCTCGGACTCGTCATCGTTGACGAGCAACATCGATTTGGTGTGGAGGAGCGAGCCCAGCTAACCGCAAAAGGGGAGGGGGAGCCGCACCTTCTGCTGATGACTGCGACTCCAATCCCGCGGACGATCGCACAGCTTCTCTACGCGGATGTGGCCTCGTCGGAGCTACGCGAGCTCCCAGCTGGTCGGCAGCCAATCCGCACTGCGATCCGCAGCAGTGCAGAGCTTGATCGCCTGTGGAGCTTTGTCGTCTCAGAGGCTGGCGCAGGGCGAGGAACCTTTGTCGTGGTGCCACGAATCGGCGATGAGGATCCCGGTGAGGAGCCGAGTGGTGAGACTGGCGGTGATGCGCTGGAGGCGGCCGGAGAGGCGGGAGTGGTTGAGCAGGCGAAGCGGATCGCTGCGGCAGCACCAGGCCTCAACGTTGGGGTGGTGCATGGACGGCAGTCAACCGTGGTGCGCAGCGGCGTGATGGATGGCTTCACCCGTGGAGAGGTCGATATCGTTGTCGGGACAACGGTTGTTGAGGTTGGCGTTGACGTTCCGCGCGCGAGTGTGATGGTGATCATGAGTGCTGATCGATTTGGACTCGCAACGCTGCATCAGCTCCGCGGTCGCGTTGGTCGTGGCGGAAGTGAAGGCTGGTGTGTCTTAGTCAGTGATAGCGAGGACGAGGTGGCGCGCGCCCGGCTTGAAGCGATCGAGAGCACGCGAGACGGCTTCCTCCTCGCCGAGCGCGATGTTGAGCTGCGTGGAGAGGGGGACGTGCTCGGAACCGATCAGAGCGGACTGCCACCCCTGCGGGTTGCCGCACTCTCGCGCGCCGAAGACCGCGCGCTTGCGGTGGTGGCGCGCGCAGAGGCAGAGGGACTTCTGGATTCCATCGGCCGACCCCTTCCAGCCTCACGTCCACTGATTGAGTCCTACCTTCGCGGCTGGCCTACCGCCGTCCTCCTCTCGCGGGAGGGCTGAAGGGTGGCCCAGAAGATTCGCATCATTGCGGGAGCGCTCGGCGGACGCCTCCTTGAGGTCCCTGAGGCGGGGACGCGTCCGTTTGCCGACCGCGTTCGGCAGGCGCTCTTTGCAATCCTTGAGCCGCGCCTCCCCGATGCACGTGTCCTTGATCTCTGTGCGGGGAGTGGCGCGGCGGGCCTTGAGGCGCTCAGTCGCGGCGCGCAACACGTGCAGTTCGTAGAGATCTCTCGACGTGCCACCGACGTCATTCGTCGCAATGTGGTTTCACTCGGCCTTGCTGGCCAGACCGAGATCCAGACGTCTGACGCACTCGCGTCGCTGCGTGCACTTGTCACACGCGGAGCCACCTTTGACCTCATCGTCGCGGATCCACCGTACGACGAAGTGCCCCTGCGCAGTGGCATGCTCGAACTCATCGCTGACCACCCGAGCCCTCTCGCCACAGGTGGCCTTCTGGTCCTCTCTGGACGGCGGGTGAAGGGCGAAACGACACAAGTGGCGCCAAGGGGACTACGATTAGTGCGAGGCCTCACGTACGGTGAGACAGCAATTGATCTCTACGGGCATGAGGGGGCGGAGGAGTTGAGATGAGCGATCGCGTCGGGCTCTACCCAGGAAGCTTTGATCCGGTTACGTTTGGCCATATTGATTTGATTCGACGGAGCCTTCACGTGGTTGATCGGCTCGTCGTTGCGATCTTGCCCAACGCAACGAAAGAGGCGCTGCTCACCCTCGCGGAGCGCGAAGCGCTGCTGCGATCAGTCATCGCCGCGGAACTCGGTGCAGATGTGGCGCGTGTAGAGATCCGTGCTGCATCCAACCTCGCGGTGCGTATTGCAGAAGAGGCGAAGGCGAGCGTGATCATCCGTGGCCTTCGCGCCGGATCAGACTTTGAGGCGGAGCTGCGCATGGCCCATGCAAACCGACTCCTCGCACCATCAATCGAAACGCTCTTCCTTATGACCGCGCCAGAGCACGCGTCAACCTCCAGCCGACTTGTTCGTGAGATCGCGCGATACGGTGGCCCACTCGACCGACTCGTCCCAGAGGGAGTGATCCCTGTGTTGACTGCAGCGGCGCGACGCCACGCCGACGCCAACGGGTGAGCGACCTTAACGAGGCGACGAACACTACTGACGGAGCGACGCCCGCGCCATACCTCATTGACTGCTCCCCGTTGCTCGCAGAGCTCCCTGGTGCGAGTTTTGACGTCCCTGAATTCACGCTGACAAGTACGTCGGAAGGAGAGTTGATCCACACAACCGTTCAGGCGCGCGTCGATCGCACGAATCGTGGAGTACGGCTGATCGCACACGTTCGTGGCGTGCAAGAGGGGGCTTGCGCTCGATGCCTGAGCCCAGCACGCGCTGCCCTTGAGACACGCATCGATGAAGAGGTTCTTGAAGAGCGCCATGCCCAGGGTGAAGGGGAGCGGCTTGGTCGTGGCAACTCGTTCGACCTCGGGCGCATCGCCGTAGAGGGCCTCGACCTCGTCCGTCGGCTGGTTCTGCACTGTGACCCCCTCTGCCCAGAGCGATGTGGACACTGCGGCGCTCCACACCAGACGGAGGAGTGCCCAGATCGGGAAGTAGACCCACGCCTCGCCGTCCTGGGGAGCCTCCTGCCGCCAAGCGGTGACCAACCAGAGGTGAAGGGCTGACCCCAGCAGAGCGGCCCTCAGGCGAGCGGTAGCCGAAGCGCGACGAGGGGGCTCGGATCGGGTAGGCTTCGCTCTCCAAGTCCAACCCCCGTGCGGGTCGTAGCAGCGAGGTTCATCAGCGATGGGCGTACCAAAGCGAAAGGCATCGAAGTCTCGTCAAGGAGATCGTCGCGCGCATCACGCGTTGACCCTCCCGGCGATGGACCGCTGCGCGCAGTGTGGCGCGACCAAGCGAGCACACCACGCCTGCCTCGCATGCGGCACCTATCGGGGCCGCGAAGTGATCCGACGCCCAGCGCCGGACACGGAACCAACTGACGCCTAGTTCACCCATGGCCGCGCCGTTAGGCCGCGTCCGCCTTGCACTTGATGCAATGGGCGGCGATCACGGTGCCACCGAAGTTGTACCTGGCGGAATCGCCTGGGCACTCGAGAACCCAACCGATGAGTTGATCCTCGTGGGCGATGAGTCAGTCATCCGCCAGATCGCGGGTGGCAAACTCCCCGCCAATGCCAGGATCGTTCACGGACCAGAGGTGATTGGCATGGACGAGCATCCTGCGCAGGCACTTCGGGAGCGGAAGGGCGCGTCCATCCTTGTGGCAACAAACCTTGTACGCGAAGGCGAAGCTGACGCGGTGGTCACTGCTGGCCATACAGGGGCGGGGATGGCTGCCGCGGTCTTGCGGCTTGGGCGACTCCCTGGTGTTGATCGTCCCGCACTTGCTGTCCAGTTCCTGCTACGGGAGAAGCCACTCGTCTTGCTCGACGTTGGGGCGAATCCAGATGCGACGCCGGAGAATCTCTTCCAGTACGCGCACATGGGAAGCATCTTCTCTGAGCACGTTCTTGGAGTTTCGAACCCACGCGTCGCCCTCCTCTCCATCGGAGAGGAGAAGGGGAAGGGGGACCAGCGCATTCAGAAGGCCACCGAACTGCTCGACTTGGCCGATTTGAATTTCACTGGCAACGTTGAAGGGCGCCACCTTGCAGCTGACGAGGCGGATGTCGTGGTCTGCGACGCGGTGCTCGGCAACGTTTCGATCAAACTCGTTGAAGGCGTCACCACAACGATCACAGACATGTTCCGCCAAGAGTTTCGACGCCTCCCCTTCGGTCCGATCGCTGCGATCTTGATGCGTCCTGCAATCGGTCGCATCCGCGCGAAACTTGATTACGAGCGCATTGGCGGCGCGATCTTGCTCGGCGTGAAGGGGAGCGTGGTGATCACCCACGGCCGCGCCAGGAAGCGGATGGTCAACTTCGCATGTAGCACCGCCGCTCGCGCAGTTCGCGAAGGCGTGAGTGGTCGCATCGCCAGCGCCCTCGCCGCTGCCCCGTCGGTCGCTGCGGACGGACTTCCCAGCGGCCCAGCCCCCGCTTGAGATGCCAAGCAAAAAAGTGCCAGCCGCGCCTCGCGATGCAGCACTCCGAATCCGAACCGCCGGACGGAGGGATGCCCTCACGGCACTCTATGAGGCAGAGTTTGGCCTGCGGAGTGCCGCCGAAATCCTGAACCGGCGAGCCGATGCGGGTGAAGTTGAGGGCGAACCGCTTCTCATTGCACGTGCGCTGATCGAGCTGGTGGAAGCGCAACGCCCCGGGATTGATGCTGCGCTGGTCCGCCTCGCGCCTGCATTCCCCCTCGCAACGATGACCCATATTGACCGCACGATCCTCCGA
This sequence comes from Candidatus Limnocylindrus sp., assembly GCA_040397155.1. Classification (GTDB taxonomy): domain Bacteria; phylum Chloroflexota; class Limnocylindria; order Limnocylindrales; family Limnocylindraceae; genus Limnocylindrus. The sequence continues at coordinate 19,948 of JBBAWP010000003.1, read as the reverse complement.
GCGGGCCTCGCCGAGGTGGTACACTCGCGCGCGGCGGCGCCTGCGGAGGCACTCGCAGCCTGGACGGCTCTGGCACGCACGTACAGCGGCGAGCCGGCACGAAAACTGGTGAGCGGTGTCCTTGGCACCGCTCAGCGGGAGGGAAGCACCGCGTCAGCGGAGAGAGATGGAGGGGCGACCGATGAGTGATAAGGCACAGATCTTCCAGGAGCTTCAGGGCTACATCGTCGAGCAGCTCGGGGTGGAGAAGGAGAAGGTCACCATGACCGCCGCCTTCATTGAAGACCTCAACGCCGACTCGCTTGACCTCGTGGAGTTCGCCATGGGTCTTGAGGAGAAGTTTGGCGTCACGATTGCTGACGAAGAGCTGACCAAGATCAAGACGGTAGAAGACGCGGTCAACGCGATCGTCGAGAAGAAGGCGTAAGGTGCGGCGGCCCGCTGGCCGCCTGGCGCCACCCCTCCGATCGTGAGCCAGGCTGCAGACTCCACGCTTGCCCACGCATCGCAACTCGCGGTGCGCCTCGGCATCCCTGCGGGCGCTGAGGAGCTCATTGGGCTCGCCCTCACGCACCCATCACGGCGTCATCAGTCTGGTGCGCATGAAGACAACGAGCGGCTGGAGTTTCTCGGGGACGCCCTCCTTGGGGCAGTGGTGAGTGCCGCGCTGTATCAGGCAGACCCGAGCGCGAGCGAAGGTGATCTCTCTGAGCGTCGCGCTTCCATCGTGAGTCGGATTGGACTTGCAGATGTGGCCCAACGGATGCGCCTCGACGATGCACTCCTCCTCGGCGAAGGCGAAGCGCAGCGTGGTGGCGCCCAACGTCCAGCTGCGCTCGCCGCAGCACTCGAAGCGATCATCGGTGCTGTCTACCTTTCCCACGGGTACCCGGAGGCAGAGCGATTCGTGCTGACACACCTCGCGCAAGAGATCGCAACTCCTCGTGCCTCAATCGGCAAAGGGATCAAGACCATGCTTCAAGAGTGGACGCAGGCGAAAAATGGATCGCTCCCGCGTTACGACATCATTGCAACCAGCGGTCCAGAGCATGAGCGCGTCTATGAGTGCGCGGTGCGGATTGATGGGAGCGAGATTGCACGGGGGAGCGGACCGAGCCGAAGGGCGGCAGAGGCCGCTGCTGCCGAAGCGGCGATTGATCTTCTCGGTGTCACGAAGGAGGCCGTCCGATGAGCCGACTGCGCCTGCGCGAGGTTCGGCTCAGCGGCTTCAAAACCTTCGCGGATAAGACCACGATCGCATTTACTCCAGGGATCACCGCCATCGTGGGGCCAAACGGCAGTGGCAAGTCGAATATCGTGGATGCACTGCGCTGGGCACTCGGTGAAGCGGGGCGTGGGATTCGTTCCAAGCGCGTCGATGAGGTGATCTTTGCCGGATCGGAGAAGCGTCGCCAACTCGGACTCGCCGAGGTGTCGCTCAGCATCTCCAACGACGATGGGCTCTTTGACCTTCCCTTTACAGAGATTGAGATTGCACGCCGCGCAGATCGCGGTGGAGGCCAGGAGTACCTGCTGAACCGAGAGCGCATCCGGCTCCGCGATCTCAACGAGCTCCTTGATGGTGCGGGCCTTGCAGAGAATGGCCTCCTCTTCATTGGGCAAGGCGCGGTTGACCAGGCACTCAGCCTCCGCGCCGAAGAGCGTCGGGCACTCGTTGAAGAGTTCGCTGGGACGGCTCGCCACGAGCGCCGCCGCTCTCGTGCTGAAGGAGAGATGAAAGAGGCGACCGAGAATCGCGCGCGCGTTGAAGAGATCCTTGCCGCCCTTCGACCGCAAGAGCGGCGCCTTGCAGCACTGGCGCGTCAAGAGGCGGGTCGAGATGAGCTTCTCGCCGAAGCGGTTGATCGCATTGCAACACTCGGTGCCACACGCGCCAGTTGGTTCGCATCACGACGTGGAGCCAGCGGCAGCCGACTGACTGAGGTTCGCGCTGAGCTCGGCACCGTGCGCGAATCACTCCGCTCTGCCGACAGCGATGCGAACGCTCGCCGCCTCCGCCTCACTGAAGCGCGTGCTGCTCTTGAGGTGGCGCGAGGGGATCTTGAGTCCGCTCGTACTGCCCGTGAAACTGCAGAGCGCAATCGAGCTCGATCAGATGCTGAGGCGGCGGCGATCGCGCGTGACACGGAACGCCTGAATGCAGAGGTAGCGGAGGCGGAGCGTGAGGTCCTTGCCGTTGAGCAGATCCGGGCGACGGCAGCTCCAGCGGCTGATGCCGAAGCGGCCGCGGCACTCGAGCTCCTTGACGCAGATCTTGCGAGCGCACGTCGCGAACTTCGTGCACTGCAGAGCGACCAGGGCGCAGCTGGTGGCGGTGAGTCAATCGCTCGTGCAGAGCGGGCGCGATCGTCAGAGGTGGCGGAGGCGGAGGCTCGAATTGCGCGCATAGAAGCTGAGGTTGAGGCTCTCCGAGCCGATCGCGCTGCTGAGGAACTTGTCGCAGCTACTTCCCGGCGGGATGCCGCACTTGCAACGTATCGTCAGGCGAGCGACGCGGCGACGCGTGCCGCCGAGGAGGCGAGCGCTTCAGAGGCTGCAGAGGCAACGTTGCGAGCGGTTGTCGGCGATCGCGAGCGCGCCGCACGCGCCGCCGAGGCTGAGTGCGCATCTATTGAGGGTCGACTCCGCGCGCTTGAAGCGCGACGTACCGCGCTGCAGGAGCGTGCTCTTGCGCGCTCCGCGCGTGCGATTGGCGGCAGGAGCCTATTAGCGGGCGTTGAAATCCGTGAAGAGGGGCGCAGCGCCGTGCTCGCCGCGCTGGGTGCGCTAGCGCGCGGCTTCATTGTCAACCGGAGCGGGGCGTCGCTTCTTGATGATGAACAGGGTGCGCTCCTTATTGAAGGATCGGCGGGAAGACTTGTCGCCGAACATCCAACGCTTCCAGCGCTGAGTGCTGAGGTTGTCAGCGACCCTGATGGGGTGTTAGCTCGGGTTTTGAGCGGCGTGGCGGTGGCTCCATCGGTGGCCGCAGCACTCGATGCGCTCGCGGACCTACCGGTCGGCGGTCTGATCGTGACACGTGGCGGTGCGGTGATTCGCGCCGGAGGCGTGGTAACCCGTGAGACTGAGCCAGAAGATGCGCTCCTTGACGCCGAGATCTCGCAGCTCGGACGCGAGATCGAGCGACGAACCGCTGCCGCCGCCAGCCTGCGCAGCGAGGCCTCCGCAGAGCAGACCGCACTTGCCGCCGCTACGGCGCTCGCCCTGAACTACCGTTCCGCAGATCTCTCGTCAAGAAGTACGTTGCGAAGTGCCACGGACCTCCGCGCAGAAAGCGAACGCGAGCTGATCGCGGCAGCCCGCACGGCCGCAGACCGAGACTCCCGGCTGGAGAAGATGCAGCAGACGTTGCGCGATCTCTCCGCGAGGCGAGATGAGCTTCAGGCACGCGCACACTCAGGGACGGGTACTGGGAGCGCTGCGCAAGAGTGGCAGGAGCGAATCCGCGAGCTGACTGCACGACGGTCGATGATTTCCGAAGCGGTTGAGGCTGATCGACAGTCACTCCGCGCATGGGAGCTCGCACGGGCTCGCGGAGATGCCAGTATTGCGGCCGCATCAGCACGTATGGCACGAGCCGCCGAAGAGCGTGGGGCGGTGGAGTCGCGAGGCGCAGCACTCCAGGCAGACCGCGTTGAACTCCTTGGACGCTCAGATGCTGCCCAGCTCGCGGTCGCTGAGCGCGAGGCGCTGGTCCAGCGACTTGCTGAGCAGCAGGAGGCGATTGAGCGCGAGAGCGCGGCTGACGACGAGCGAAAGCGCTCACTGCGCCAGCGCGAATCGGATCTTGATGAGGCGCTTCGACCGCTCGAACGTGACGCACAAGGCCTTGAGTTTGAGTACGAGCGCCTGATTGAAGAGCTGGCGGGCGACCTCGTGGCCTTCGGGCGGAGGCTCGCAACAGATCCGCGAATCGCCAAGGGCCTCCCAGATGAGTTGCGTGCGGCCCGAGCTGAGGGTGCACCTGAAGGCGAGTTCGAAGAGGTCTCGAGTGAGGAGCGTTCGGCACAAGATGCGGTTGCGCGCGCACAGGCGGCGGCGCTTCTTGATCATTGGGGTTCCGAAGGACTCCGATCTGGAACTCCCGCTGAGCCCGCGGATCCAGAGCAGGTGCGCGCGCTGGAGAGGTTGCGCCGAAAGATCGGACCGCTCGATGCTGCCGGGGCGAGTGTTGCGATTGAACATCGCGAACTTCGCGAACGACTTGAGAGCCTTGAAGCGCAGACTGGCGATCTTGATGGTGCCATTGCCAAGGCCTCCGCACTCATGGCTGAACTCGACACGCTCGTTGAGAGCACCTTCACGGAACAGTTCACTGCACTTCAAACAACATTCGCTGCAAACTTCCAGCTCCTCTTTGGTGGCGGCGATGCTCAACTGCGACTGACGTCAGAGGAGGGGGTGCGCCGACCTGGGGTTGAGATTGATGCCCGACCGCCGCTCAAGCGACGACAACAGCTCTCACTCCTTTCAGGCGGTGAGCGTGCACTTACGGGCGTGGCGCTGCTGCTCGGAATGCTTGCCGTGCGCCCACTGCCATTTGTGGTCCTGGACGAAGTTGACGCCGCCCTCGATGAGGCGAACGTCACTCGATTTGGTGACGCGATCCGTGAGCTCAGTGAGCGCACACAGGTGGTGGTGATTACGCACAACCGCGGCACGGTCGAGGTTGCCGACAGCCTCTGGGGCGTGACCGCCGGAGAGGATGCTACAAGTCGCGTCTTTGGCCTGCGTCTTGACGAGGCGAAGCGGATCGCTGACGCCGCACGAGCGGAGCGCGAGGCGGCACGTTGAAACTCGCCTTCTGGCGAAAGAGCACGAACGAAGAGAAGGCGAGCATCAGTGCCGCTGCCGCGCCTTCAGGCGGTGGAATCTTGCAGGCCTTACGCAGATCACTCGCGCCCGAACCCGATTGGAGTGAACTAGAGCGAGCCCTCATCCAAAGTGATGCTGGAACGGGCGTCGCAGCAGGGCTGATCAGCGCCGCGCGTGAGGTTCAGGGTGGCACGGGTCGTGAGCGGTTGCGCACGGCGCTTCTCGACCTAATGCGCGAGGAGTTGCCGAGTGATGCACCAAGTACAGCGAGCAGCCAGCAGGTCATCCTCTTGGTTGGCGTGAATGGAGCTGGGAAGACAACGTCAGCGGCAAAGCTCGCGGCACGTGCAAAGGCTGCGTCGCTGCAGCCGATCCTTGTCGCCGCGGATACGTTCCGTGCAGCGGCAATTGATCAGTTGCGTCTCCTCGCTACTCGAGAAGGGGTGCCGATTGCTGAAGGGAAGCCGGGCGGTGATCCTGCGGCCGCGATTCACGACGCGTTGACCCAGGCGAGCGCGAAAGGTTTGCACCCGGTGATCATTGATACCGCAGGCCGTATGCAAACCAAGACTGGCCTCATGGATGAGCTCACCAAGATGCGCCGAGTGATTCAGAAGCTCGCACCAGACGCTGACGTTGAAGTGCTCCTTGTCATTGACGCAACGGCTGGACAGAACGGGCTCGCGCAGGCGAGCGGGTTCAATCGCGCAGCAGGAGTAGATGGCGTGATCCTCACGAAGTTAGACGCTGGTGCGCGTGGTGGCGTTGCGCTGGCTGTGCGTCGAGAACTCGGCCTCCCAGTTCGCTGGGTTGGTGTGGGGGAGCGAGGGAGCGATCTCCTTCCGTTCGATGCAGACGCCTTTGTGGACGGGCTCTTAGGCGACGCGGTCTAGTGCGCGCGGGAGCTCGCTGATTTTCTGGACACGTCCCAGTTTGGTTAGTCCAATCACAACACCGGCGGCGATGGAGGCAGCTGCGCCAAGGTAGAGCGCCGCACCGCTTCCGGCGGCAGAGCCGCCGATCAACCCGCCGGCAACGATGCCCGTCAGTCTCCCGAGAAGGCTTACCCCTTCAAATGCAGCGTTGGCGCGTCCCTGCAGTGCGTCAGGGAGGACACGGCCGCGAATCGCACCCTGATTCGCCTCCCAGACGGTTTCAAAGCCATCGCTGAGGAACTGGTGTGCAACAAGAAGGACGATGCCGGTAAGCGAAGCGCCTGGTGCGAGTGGGACGAGCGCAAGTCCGATCCCTACGATCACCAAACTCACGCTGATCGCACGACCCGTGCCGAGGGCGAGTGAGATTCGTTCCGTCAGCAGCCCGCCAGCGAATGACGCGATCCCGCCGCTTGCGATGATAAAGCCGACCACTTCGGGGCTGAGACCGAGCGTTCGAACGACATAGATCATGTACGCCGAGCGGAAGAGACCGAAATAGATACCGATCGCTGCACTTGAAGCGATCAGGGGTCGCAAGATCGGGATTGCCCACGTGCGTCGAAGGCCCTCTTCTGCCTCCACCAGAAAGCTCTGGCGCGTTGTCGCCTTCGGCAGGCGCGGCTCTCTGACGCGGAGTGCGGTCAGCAGGAGCGCAGAGGCAACATACGTGAGCGCATCCACGCCGATGGCGGCTGGGCCCCCAATACTGCCGACCAGGAGACCCGCGGCCCCGAAACCGAAGAACTCTGCGGCGCCTCGTATTCCGAGCACCTTGGCGAGCACTGAGCGCAAATCAGGTGTGGGGACAAGTCCAGCAAGATAGCTTCGCTCGGCAATATCAAAGGCCGTACTGCACGCCCCACTAGCAGCGCTCACTAGGACGAGATGGAAGAGCGACACGCCCCCTGTCATGAACGCAGCGAGCGGGATGCTTGCAAGGAGCAGTGCGCGGAGAAGATCGGCGGAGATCATGACTGGTCGACGGGGGAGGCGATCAATCCAAACGCCGGCAATCTGGCTCGCCAGCGTCGCTGCAATGAGGTCCACCCCTGCGATGATGGCCGCCTCTTCCGCAGAGATTCCCAGGCCGATGATTGCGAGCAGTGGGAGGGCTGCACGCGTGATGAACGACCCGAACGTGGAGGCGGATTGCGCCGCCATCAGGATGCGGACATCACGGCGAACGGCGGTGCTAACCCCTGTACGCTGCACGGCGACCACACCCCTCTTCTTCATTCTCGCAGCGTACACTCCTCATATGTTCGATGCGCTTGGAAGCAGGCTCCGCGCTTCACTGCAACGGCTTGGCGGAAGGGGCCGCATCAGTGAGGCTGATCTCGAGGCGGGTCTGGCGGAGATCCGTACTGCGCTCATTGATGCGGACGTTGCGCTATCCGTTACCGATTCGCTCATTGCATCAATGCGCACCCGCGCACACGACGAAAAGGTGGTTGGCGGCATAGGGAGTGGAGATCGTTTAGTTGCGATCGTGCATGCAGCGCTCACCGAGGCGCTTGGCGGCTCAGGTCGAGAGCTTGACCTGCGCGAGCGAACGGCGAGCATCCTACTCCTCGGCCTTCAAGGCGCAGGGAAGACGACAACCGCCGCGAAACTCGCACTGCGACTCCTTCGTGATGGGCGACGCCCGCTTCTCGTTGCGGCAGATCCGCGGAGGCCCGCAGCGGCTGAGCAGCTTGCGCTGCTGGGTGCAGCGATCGGCGTCCCTGTTCACCGCGAAGCGATCGGTACCCCAGTGGCAGAGATCGGTCGCCGTGCGCTGGAATCGGCGAAGAAACTCGGACGGGACCTCCTCATCATTGACTCGTCGGGACGGACCACACTTGACGAGGAGTTGATGCGCGAGCTCGCTGACTTGCGCGCAGTGGTGAACCCGCGCGAGCGCATCCTTGTGTTGGACGCCGCAACTGGACAGCAGGCGCTTCGCGTTGCTGAGGGGTTCAAGGAGGCGGCGGATCCGACCGGCCTCATCTTGGCGAAGCTCGATGGCGACGCTCGTGGCGGTGCAGCCCTCTCGATTGCGGGAGGTGCTGGCATCCCCGTCCTTTATCTCGGGACCGGTGAGCGCCCTGAAGCCCTTGAGCGCTTCCATCCCGATCGCATCGCTGGCCGCATCCTCGAGATGGGAGATCTCGCAACGCTTGCAGAGATCGTGCGCGATGCTGGCGGTGATCCACGCGCACCCGTTGCAACAAAGAGCGGGAGTGGCGCACCGAAGGGCGAGATGACCTTCTCAGATCTGCTCGAACAGTTGCGACAGATGTCCTCAATGGGCCCGATCGGACAGATCGTCAAGATGATTCCGGGTATGGGGGGTGTAGCTGCCCAGGCTGAAGAGGCGGTGGCGGCGGGGGAGTTGAAGCGGGCGGAGGCGATCATCCTCTCCATGACGCCGACCGAGCGCGAGAACCCATCGCTACTCTCCATCCCTCGACGTCGACGCATCGCCGCAGGGGCCGGCCGAGCGATTGAAGAGGTGAACCGTCTGGTCAAGCGCTTGGAAGAGATGCGGCTCTTGATCCGAAGAACGGGGGGGATTGACCCTGCCCGACTCGCTGGTGGGGGTGGAGGGCTTCCTGGGAAGCATGCTGGCGGGTATATCCGCCCGAAGGAGGATCGGAAGGCGAAGAAGGCCCGTCGCAAGGGGGGCAGGCGGTAGGGCCGCGGCGCCCCTGATGCGCAGGTCACCCTGAGCGGCTACTATCCCCAGACACACACCCCACCGCTTCGGGGTTACTCGCCTGGCGACCGCCAGGCCCACGGAGGAAGATGCACGGATGAGCGTTCGAATCAGGTTGACACGAGTAGGGGCAACAGGACAGCCGTCGTATCGAGTTGTCGCGACCGATCGGCGCCGCGCGCGCGATGGGCGTTCGCTGGAAACCCTCGGGCACTACAACCCCCGCACTGAGCCAATGACGCTCGTCCTTGATCTACCGAAGGTGGATGCATGGATTTCAAAAGGTGCGCAGCCATCTGAAGTTGTCGGCAAGTTGATTGCCAAGGCACGCGCTGGCGGAGCATCTGCTGGCGGAAAGACAGGCCCGAAGGCCGCTGAGAAGGGCTATACCGCCCCAGGAACTCGACCGGTGGTTGAAGAGCCAACGGTTGTTGTTGAAGCGGCACCAGAAGCACCAACGGAGCTCGCCGCCGAAGCGGCGGCAGAGGTCGCCACTGAAGAGGCAGCGGATGCAGTTGCAGATGCGACTCCAGTAGCAGAAGCACCAGCAGCAGCTGTTGAGCCGGCTGCTGAAGTTGCGGCAGAAGCACCAGCCGCAGAAGCACCAGCAGAGGAGGCGTAAGTGCCAGCAGCAGAGCTTGTCGCCTACGTCGCGAAGTCACTTGCAGATAATCCCGATGGGGTGAGCGTTGAGGTGGAAGAGGATGGCGACGCCGTTGTCCTCCGCCTAATTGTCGATGAAGACGACATGGGTCGCGTCATTGGCCGAAACGGCAGCATCGCCAAGGCAATGCGCAGCCTGCTCAAGGTGATCTCCAATCGGACCGGAGAGAACTACGTCCTCGAAATCGGCTGACGCCGTTCGCGATCTGCGCGTTGCGCAGGTTCGTGGAACGCGCGGGCTTGACGGCACACTCCGCCTTGAGATCCTTACCGATCACCCTGACGAGCGCTTTGTCGTGGGAAACAAACTTCGTGTTGAAGAGAGCGATCGAGAACTTACGCTCACCGAGTGGAACCCCGCCTCGCCTGGTGCGTTCGCACGATTCGCTGAGATTCCAGATCGCGGCACCGCACAAATCCTTATTGGGAGTTATCTCTCGCTCCCTCTCGCTTCAGACCCCGGTGAACCTGGACGCGTGTATTGGGACGAAGTGATCGGGGTTAAGGTGAACGACATAGAGGGTGCGGTGATTGGAACTGTGATTGATTGCTACCGAGCCGGTGGGGCAGAGGTCTATATCCTTCGCACGCCCGATGGGGGGGAGCTTGACCTACCAGCCGTTGCCTCAATCATCGTTAGTTTCAAACCGCGCGAGGGCGTGATCATTGCTGATCTCACCGGTTCAGACCTCACTCCACGAGCGCCGAAGCGAGTCAAGCAATCTCGCCCAGCAAACCCGGTGCGAACGCCATGAGCGAACAGACACCAGCCCTCCGCATTGATGTGGTCTCACTATTCCCTGAGACGGTACGCGCCGCCCTGTCGGCAAGCATCCCTGCACGTGCCCTTGAACGTGGCCTCGCGTCGCTGCGCGTCCATGACCTCCGCGAGTGGGGGATCGGCAAGCATCGTGCGGTAGACGACGAACCGTACGGTGGCGGTGCTGGGATGCTGATGCGCCCCGAACCGTTGGTTGACGCGATTGAAGCACTGCGAACCGAGGGGAGCACGGTAGTTCTCTTGGATGCTGGCGGAGAGCGGCTCCAGCAGTCACGCGTGCGCTCCCTTGTAGGCGCTGGCCACCTGATCATCCTCTGTGGTCGCTACGAGGGGATTGACCAACGTGTGCGAGCCTACGTTGATCTTGAGCTGAGCATTGGCGACTTTGTCCTCTCCGGCGGCGAGCCTGCCGCCATCGTCCTCTGTGACGCGCTCCTCCGCCTTGTCCCAGGTGCGATCGATGCCGCATCGCTCGCCGAAGAGTCGTTCTCAACGAACATGCTTGAGTACCCGCAGTACACGCGCCCAGCCGAATACCGCGGGGTGGCGGTCCCTGAGATCCTCCTCTCGGGTAATCACGCTGCTGTAGCGGCTTGGAGGGGTAAGCAGGCACGCCAGCGGACGGCTGCCCGCCGCCCTGACCTCCTTGAAGGGGCACCGCCGCCCAAGAAGGGCGAGTAGCGGAGGGGTTCGCCCCCCTGTGCTATCCTCCCGCTTCGCACCAGCAGGATCCTGCTGAGCCAACACGGAGAACCCATGGATTTGATCCGAACGATCACGAACGAGCAGATGAAGCGCGATCTGCCTCCGATCAAGACCGGCGACACCGTCAAGGTGTCGGCGAAGGTGGTCGAGGGGAATCGAGAGCGCATCCAGGTGTTTGAGGGGACGGTCATGCGCCTTCGCGGCGGCGGGCTTGGACTCACGATCACCGTTCGACGCATCGCTTCGGGCGTAGGGGTTGAACGAACCTTCAAGGTGCACAGCCCTCGCATTGAGAAGATTGAGATCGTTCGCCACGGAGTATCGCATCGTGCGCAGCTCTACTTCCTTCGCGATCGCGTCGGCAAGCAGTCATCGCTCCGCGAAAAGCGCGCGGAGGTTGGCGAGATCCTCAACCCTGTCTACGTTGAGCCCGTCGTAGAGCCGGTCGTTGAGGCCGCTGTCGAAGAGGTAGCTGTTGCCGAAGCTGCATCAGCAGACGTAGAGGCTGCGGTCGCCACTGAAGCGCCGGTTGCACCTGCTGTAGAAGCGGCAGCACCAGAGGCTGAACCTGTCGTGGCCGCGGAGATCGCACCGGCTGCTGAAGAGACGCCTGCAGAAGAGCCAGCGGTAGCCGCGGCAGACGATTCGGAGCAGGCGAAGGCGTGACCTCTCCCCGGCCAAGCAGTGGCCGCGGACAAACAACTCGCGAGCGAGAGATTCACCACGGCTCACCTGCACGTGCCGTTATTGGCATTGACGAAGTTGGGCTCGCCCCACTCGCTGGGCCTGTTGTTGCGTGCGCAATCCTCATGCCAGACGGCGAGCTCATTAGCGGCGTTCGTGACTCTAAAGCCCTGTCACGCAACCAACGTGAGCACCTTGACCCAATCATTCGTCGTGCTTCGGTTGCCTATGGGCTTGGTGCCGCTTCGGCGCGAGAGGTTGAACGTTTCAATCCACGTGCTGCATCCCACCTTGCCATGCAACGGGCGGTCCACGCGCTTGAACGCCGCCTCGGCCGACGAGTTGAGTTCGCGCTTGTCGACGGATCACCGGCGCACGAACTGAGTGCGCTCATCGGCCCACACGAAACCATTATCAAGGGAGACACCAGCGTCTATTCGATTGCCTGCGCGTCCATTGTGGCAAAGGTGCTTCGTGATCAGTTGATGGTGCGGCTCGCCGAGCGATATCCAGGCTATGGATGGGACTCCAATGCCGGATATCCCGCACCGCTCCATCTTGCCGCTCTTGATCAGCTTGGCGTAACGCCACATCACCGACGAACGTATGCCCCAGTTGCGGCGCAAATCGTCCGAAGCGGCGGAGGCCGCGCCTAGCCAATACGCGGAGGGTACGCCCAAGCGCTGAGTCTCTCCCTGTGTCAAACCACCGGGCGGAAATCGGAGCAGCCGCAGAGCGAGAGGCGGCGGCTGCGCTCGCAAGCGCTGGTTGGCAGATCCTGGCGCGTAACCTGCGCGTCGCAGGGCTAGAGATAGACATCCTTGCGCGTGACGAGACCGGCCGTCTGGTGGCGGTTGAGGTGCGTGCTCGGCTAGGAGTCGGGGAGGCCACTCCAGCGGAGATCCTTGGCCAGAGGAAGCGCGCCGCACTGCGCCGCCAGCGTGAAGCGATCAGCGGGCTGACTCGCGTTGATCTTCTTCTGGTTGCTGGACCACCTGGGGAACGCCGCCTTCGCCTCGTGCGGGGGGTGGCCGAGCGGGGGACGAGGTGGGAGGAGGGTGGTAGGATCACCCGGCACCCAATTGGGAGCCCTTGACCTTGGTCAGGGAATACGCACGCGGAGCATGTCGCCTCGCAACGGTGGCCCCTCGGGGTCGCGATGGCGTCCCGCGGTGGCATAACCGTGATGAGGAGAACCATGGCCGCAGTTACGATGCGCGAACTTCTGGAGGTCGGCGCCCACTTCGGGCATCAGACCAGGCGCTGGAATCCAAAGATGGCGCCTTTCATTTATGCCCAGCGAAATGGCATTCATATCCTTGATCTCGCCAAGAGTGCGAAGCATCTTGAGGCTGCACTCGTTGCAGTTCGCGAAGCCGCCGCAAATGGCGAGACGATCCTCTTCGTTGGCACCAAGAAGCAGGCGCAGGCGCCCATTCTTGAGGAGGCGACGCGCGCCGGTCAGCCATACGTGATCAAGCGCTGGCTCGGGGGAATGCTCACGAACTTCAGCACGATTCGGAAGCGCCTGACGCTTCTCGAGCAGCTTGAGGCACGCGAACAGGCTGGCGAATTCGAGTTGATGTCAAAGAAGGAGGCGGCGAAGCTTCGCGACAAGCTTGAGAAGCTGCGCGGAGTTCTTGGCGGTATGCGCCGCATGCGCCGTGCACCCGGCATGGTGTTCGTGATCGACCCGAGCCGCGAAACTCTCGCCGCTGTAGAGGCCAACAAGCTTGGCATCCCGGTTGTTGGGACTGCCGACACCAACGTCAATCCAGATCAGCTGCAGTACCCGATTCCCGTCAACGACGACGCGATTAAGTGCATCAAGTTGATCTGCAAGGCGGTCGCCGACGCGGTCATTGAGGGCGCGGCAGAACGTGCTGCTCGACTCCCTGAACTTGAGGCGCAGGAGGCTGCAGCTGCGGCCGCCGCGGCACCAGAGAGCCAAGCGGCATCTGATGCACAGGACGATCTTGTTGCGGCACTGAGTGCGGCTGGAACGTTGAGCTTCTCGCCTGACGAGGAGCCAGCCCCGCCTGCCGTCCGAGACGAGAGCGCCCCAAGCGCGTAACGCAGAGCGAAGAAGAGGAGTACGTCATGGCGATTAGCGCAGAAGCGGTAAAGGATCTTCGCGAGCGAACTGGTGCTGGCTTCATGGATTGCAAGCGAGCGCTGGAAGAGGCTGGTGGAGACGTTGAGAAGGCTGTCACCACGCTTCGAGAGGCAGGGCTCGCCGCCGCTGCAAAGAAGGCTGGACGTGATGCACGTGAGGGGCTCGTCTCCTCCTACATTCACACCGGTGGTCGCGTCGGCGTCTTGCTTGAAGTCAACTGCGAAACAGATTTCGTTGCGCGTAACGAGCAGTTCCAGAAGCTTGTGAAGGATATCGGCATGCAGATCGCCGGCCTCAGCCCTAAGTACGTCAGCCAGGAGCAGATTCCGGCGGATGTGCTGGCCGCAAAGCGCGCGGAACTGGAAGCTGATGAGGCGCTTGCCAAGAAGCCAGAGTCGGTTCGGGCGCAGATTGTTGAGGGCCAGCTTCGAAAGTGGTTTGAAGAGGTATGCCTTCTCGACCAGCCGTTCCGTGATGGCGAGGAGACGGTTGGCCAGTTGATCACGAACGCGGTTGCAACGATCGGCGAGAACATCCGCGTCCGTCGCTTCGTGCGCTACGCACTCGGCGAGGAGCTCTGAGTCGCGCCATGGCGAGCCACGTGGCACAGCCATGACGCCAACGCCGCGCTACTCCCGCATTCTCCTGAAGCTCTCTGGAGAGGCACTCCTCGGCGATCAGCAGTACGGCGTTGATCCGAAAGTTCTCTCATTCGTTGCTGAACAAGTCAAAAGTGTCCGCGCCTTGGGCGTGGAGGTAGGCATTGTTGTGGGCGGTGGCAACATCTTCCGGGGGATGACCGCATCAAGCGCGACTGGGATGGAGCGGGCCACAGCAGATCACATCGGCATGCTGGCAACCGTTATGAACGGTTTGGCGCTACAAGATGGGCTGGAGCGCGCAGGCGTTGAGACACGCGTGATGACAGCGATTGAGATGAATGAGGTTGCTGAGCCGTACATCCGCCGCCGCGCAATCCGCCATATTGAGAAGGGTCGTGTGGTGGTCTTTGTTGCTGGAACCGGCAACCCGTACTTCACCACGGACACCGCAGCAGCGCTTCGCGCCGTTGAAATTGGCGCCCAGGTCATGCTCAAGGCAACCAAGGTGGACGGGGTGTATGACAAGGATCCCCACGTGCATGCCGACGCGGTCAGGATTCCAGCGATCAGCTACGGCCGAGTGCTCGTAGAGGGCCTCAAGGTCCTCGATGCGGCGGCAGTGTCACTCTGTATGGAGAATGGCCTTCCTATCGTGGTCTTTGACCTTGATACTCATGAGAACGTGCTGAAGGCGGTGCGCGGCGAAGAGGTGGGCACGATGATTTCTAAGGAGGGGACCCGATGAGCGGAAGCGTGGAAGAGCGGATGGCCCGAGCCGTTGAGGCGTTCGGCAAGGACCTCGGTGGCTTTCGCACGGGGCGAGCGAGCGCGGCACTTGTTGAACACATAACGGTTGACCACTACGGCGCGAAGACGCCGTTAAATCAGATGGCTGGCATCAGCGTTCCGGAGAACACGCTCCTTGTTGTGCAGCCGTGGGACCCAACTGCAATCCCCGCCATCGAGAAGGCGCTCAATAACGCCCAGCTCGGAATGACTCCGGCGGTTGACGGAAACATCATTCGACTTCGAGTCCCATCCATGACGGAGGAGCGCCGCAAGGATCTTGTGAAGCAAATGGGGAAGCGGACCGAAGAGGCACGCATCGAGATTCGGAACGCTCGCCGCGACGAACAAGAGGCCATCAAGAAGCTCGAGAAGTCAAAAGAGATCGGCGAGGATGATTCAAGGCGTCAACTTGAAGCCTTGCAGAAGGCGACGGACGCGAAGATTGCAGAGATCGACCGCATGGCGTCCTCCAAGGAGCGCGAGGTTCTCGAAGGTTGACCGAGCGTAGCGTCGATCGTCCGGTTGACGCTCCACCGCTCGTCCACCGTGGACCGGCGGCACAGGGCCTGCCGCGCCATGTCGCCATCATCATGGACGGAAATCGGCGCTGGGCCCGAGCACAGGGCCGTGATGAACTTGACGGTCATACCGCAGGGACCGAAACGTTGCGAGGCGTCATCACTCGTGCCGCGGAACTTGGCATTGCGCACCTGACTGTCTACGCATTCAGTCGCGAGAACTGGGGTCGTGATGACCGTGAGGTGAATCAGCTCTTCGCCCTCCTCGCCCAAACGATCGAACGTGAGACGGCGACACTTGTAAGCAACGGCATTGCGGTTGATTTCCTTGGACGTCTTGATGAACTCCCGGAGGAGGCGGCGCAACGGATTCAACGTGCCTGTGATGCCACCGCTGCAGGGAGTTCCATGAAGCTTCACGTTGCGTTTAACTATGGTGGCCGTACCGAGCTCGTAGATGCCGTTCGTACCATCGTCCGCTCAGGAATCACTGCTGAGAAGATCGACGAAGAGACAATCAGTGGTGCGCTGTATACCAGTGGGGTTCCTGATCCTGATCTTCTGATTCGAACGGGTGGGGAGGAGCGACTCTCAAACTTTCTCCTCTGGCAGACCGCATATACCGAACTTGTGACATGGCCTGGGCTCTGGCCCGACTTCAGTGGAGCGGATCTCGAATCAGCGATGCGTGCGTACGCGGCGCGCACCAGGCGGTTTGGACGATGAGCCTGCAGCGCAGCGGCATTGCGGCGCGTGCAGTCGGCTCGCTCTTCATCCTTCCATTCGCCGCTGGGCTCTTGATCTGGCCGTACGGAACCCTACCGCTCACCGCACTCCTTATCGTGCTCGCGGCGCGCGAAGGCGCGCAGATCGTTGGTGCAATCTCGGGTGGCGCATCGGCTGCGTGGAGTGCGGCTCTCTTGGTGGGGCCGCTCGCGGCACTTGTCGCCGTCGGCCCTGTGGAAGCGGTCGCCTGCTGGGTGCTCACGTTGCTTGCGCTGATCGCACTTCAGCTCACTCGTGCGCTCCGCGTCAAGCGCGGGAGCGTTGCCCCATACGCTCGTTCGCTTTTCGGCACGGTCGCAACCGCCGTCTGGCTCTCTCCGCTTCTCCTCTTGCCGCTCTTCGGGTTCCTTAGCGGAGATACACCCGCCCCATGGATCGCGTGGCTTCTCGCAGTAGTTTGGAGTGCTGATACGGGGGCGTACCTAATTGGTCGACGCTTCGGGAGGCGAAAGCTCGCGCCACTGATCTCCCCGCGCAAGAGCGTTGAGGGGCTGATTGGGGGACTTCTCACAGCAACGGCTCTCGGTGCCGCCGCCGCCGTCATCTGGCTTGATGCCCCGCTGATCTGGGCAATCCCAGTAAGTTTCCTTGTTGCTGTCGCCGCTGAGGCAGGCGACCTTATCGAGTCACTCTTTAAGCGTGCGGCTGGCATCAAGAACTCCGCAACTCTGATCCCAGGGCATGGTGGCGTGTTGGATCGAATCGATAGCCTCCTTCTCGCAGCGCCAGTGGCGCTTCTTGCTGCGATCCTGCTCGAAGCTGCGCGGATCTTGATCGCTGGCAACTGATGGGTAGGCAGCGAGTCGCCATCATCGGCGCGACCGGATCAATCGGTGCGCAGACGCTGCAGGTTCTTCGTGATGCACCAGACCGCTTTGAGCTGGTTGCATACGCGGTTGGACGCGAGAGCGCCGCAGTTCAGGAGCTAGC
This sequence comes from Candidatus Limnocylindrus sp., assembly GCA_040397155.1. Lineage (GTDB taxonomy): Bacteria > Chloroflexota > Limnocylindria > Limnocylindrales > Limnocylindraceae > Limnocylindrus. The sequence goes on along the minus strand of JBBAWP010000003.1, from coordinate 2,902 downwards.
AGCCGCGTACCCGGGTGCAAAACGGCTCGTAGGACTCAGTGGCGTGGAACTGAGTGACGCCATCTTGGGGGCGGCACCGGATCTCGTGGTCGCCGCTGCAACGGGGCTTGTGGGCATCCACGCCACCATTAGTGCGTTACACGCTGGCGCGGCCGTTGCAATCGCCAACAAGGAGACCGTCGTTGCAGGGGGTGAACTCGTGATCGGGGCGGCACGCAGCGCTGCCGCACGGCGTGGCACCGCAATCCTTGAGCGCCTGCGGCCGGTAGATAGCGAACACTCGGCCCTCTGGCAGTGTCTTGCAGGCGAATCAGTAGATCGCGTGGAGCGTTTCTGGCTGACCGCGAGTGGTGGGCCTTTTCGAACGTGGGATGCGTCGCGCATCGCGAACGCGCGATTTGAGGATGCTCTGAAGCATCCGACCTGGAAGATGGGCGGAAAGATCACGATTGACTCGGCATCTCTTGTGAACAAGGGGCTCGAAGTGATTGAGGCGCATCGCCTCTTTGAAGCGCCAATGGATCGGATTTCGATCATGGTGCATCCGCAGAGCCTTCTTCACGGCGCAGTAAGCTTTACGGACGGTTCAATGAAGGCGCAGATCGGTGCCCCAGATATGCGCGTGCCAATCAGCTACGCGATGAACTACCCCCAGCGCAGCGAGCAGCCAGCCCGCGCCGTCAGCCTTGCTGACATGCGCGAACTCACCTTTGAAGAGCCTGACCTGCAACGCTTCCCTGGCCTTGCGGTGGCGCTTGCGGCGGGGGAGGCTGGCGGGGCGGCGCCAGCGACGCTCATTGTTGCCGACGACATCGCCACCTCCAGATTCGCATCGGGGGAGATCCCATTTGGCGGCATCCCCGCGCTCCTTCGCGATGCGTGCGATCGCTTCGGTGGACGTGCCGCCCCTGAGAGCGTGGAGGCACTCAGCAGCCTACGAGATGAGGTGCAAGCCTTCGCGGTGCAGTGGCGCCCTTCGTGATCGGGTTCTGGCCGCCCCGAGCAACCGAAGCGCAGCGGGCGTAATCTGAACGTATGACTGAGCTGCTTGCTCTCGTTGGCGGAGTTTTAGGACCCTTTCTCGTCCTACTCCTTCTGGTCGTCCCGCTGATCGTGGTCCACGAGCTAGGGCATCTCATTGTGGCTCGTCGCAGGGGGATCGCGGTCGAGGAGTTTGGTATTGGCTTTCCTCCGCGAGTTGCGGTGCTGCATCGCGGGGCCCGCACCCTTCTCACCCTGAACGCACTCCCGTTCGGTGGCTTTGTGCGCATGGCAGGTGCCACTGAAGGGAGCAGCGAACCTGACGGTTGGGAGCGCGCTTCACTCACGTCAAAAGTGCTTGTCATGCTTGCGGGCGTCGTCGTCAATCTTCTTGTCGCGTTTGCACTGATGTTCGTACTCGCGGGCCCTCTCGCCGAGCGAGGAGAGCTCCTGCTAGCCGATGTGCAGCCGGGATCGCCAGCCGCGAACGCTGGGATCTTGCCCGGGGAACGCATCTCTTCACTCAACGGCGTTCCGTTTGACCGCTTCGAAACCCCGCTCGTAGGACTGCGCGAAGCGGCGGGGACCGATGTGCAGCTTACGATTCTCAGCAGCGCCAACGTCCCTCGTGAGATCACGCTTCGGCTACGCACCATTGAAGAGGCGGCCGACCAAGGAGTGCTCGGAATTAGTATCGCTGACCTTCTGCCAGCGGGCCCACTCGAACGACCAGTGACCGATGTCGTTCGCCTCGCTGCAGAGCGAACCATTGAAGCGGGGGGAGCAATAATCGGTGGGCTCGCCGATCTCTTTAGCGCACCATTTCGCAGTGCCGAAGAAGGCCCAGCACTCTCGGGGCCAGTTGGGATTGCTGTTGGTGTTGCCGGAGCAGCTGAGCGACTCGGATTCAGTGGGCTCCTTCAGATTGCCGCCCTCCTCTCTGCCAATCTTGCAATCCTGAACTTGCTCCCTATTCCACCGCTCGACGGCGGTCGAGTCGCCGCACTCCTCCTTCGTCGCGCGCTTGGCGGAGAGCGCGGAAGGAAGGTCGAACAGGCACTCGTCACGGCAGGAGCGCTGGCGATGCTGCTCCTCTTCTTCTGGATCACACTCGGCGACCTCGCAACGGTCTTTGGCGGAGGTGCCTGATGAGTCGCAACCTC
>JBBAWP010000003.1:0-748 GCA_040397155.1 Candidatus Limnocylindrus sp. | reverse complement strand
GCCGCTGATCGGCCAGATCTGCTGCGTCCAACCCGTCGCGCAACACCGTCAGTCAGTGTGGGCGGCGTACTAGTTGGTTCCGCACATCCGATCGTGGTGCAATCAATGACAAACACGGACACGGCCGATGCGGCAGGAACCGCGGCGCAGGTTGCGCATCTCGCGCGTGCTGGCAGCCAGATTGTGCGGGTCACGGTGAACAACGAGGAGGCGGCAGCCGCTATACCTGAGATCGTGCGCAGGCTTGCCGACGAGGGAGTGACCGTGCCAATTGTTGGTGACTTCCACTACAACGGCCACAAGCTCTTAGCCGCCTATCCAGCAACCGCCGCTGCACTCGCAAAGTATCGAATCAATCCAGGCAATGTTGGCACCAAGCGCCGCGATGAGAACTTCCAAACCATTGTCAAAATCGCCAATGAGCATGCGAAGCCTGTCCGAATCGGTGTGAATTGGGGATCACTCGACCAAGATCTGCTCACTCAGTTGATGGAGGAGAATGCAAAAGCTAGTGCGCCAGAGAGTGCACGAGCCGTGACGATTGAGGCCATCGTTCGAAGTGCGCTCCAGTCCGCTGAGCTCGCAGAAGAGACGGGGGTGCCACACGACCGCATCCTGCTCTCTGCAAAGACATCAAGCGTTCGTGACCTGGTTGATGTGTACCGAGAGCTTGCCTCCCGGTGTGATTACGCGCTCCACCTCGGCCTCACCGAAGCGGGGATGGGGATGAAGGGGATTGTTGCCACCT
>JBBAWP010000002.1:24152-49864 GCA_040397155.1 Candidatus Limnocylindrus sp. | reverse complement strand
GGAGCGAGCATCTTGAGCGGTTCGATTGCCATACATCACACCCTTTTGCTGCGGAATCCGCACCGCAGACTTGCTAGGGGGCGATATTAGCAGGAATATGCCCATATCGGTGCGAATATCGTAGGTTGAGCACGCTTCCCTCGTGGCCGAGGGGCCCTTTTGGCCCAGAGACGCCCCCGCGCGAAGCACCCCCCTGAATGTGCTCCTACCCCGATAATCAACCCATGAACCTCGCACGCAGGCTCCTCCTCTGGGCGTCCACCAGCGCGTGGTTGCGAGAGCGCGCGATGCGCACTCGGTTTGTGCGCCTCTCCGTGCGCAAGTTCATGCCCGGTGAGCAGATCAACGATGCAATCGAGGCCGCCGTCAGGCTGCAGCCGAGCGGCGTCAACGCGATCTTCACCAAACTCGGTGAGAACCTCGCGGAGCTCACCGAGGCGGAGCAGGTCTACGCGCACTACCTGAAGGTGCTCGAGCGCATCAAGGAGACTGGGATCAGCGGGGAGATCTCAATAAAGCCGACACAGCTCGGATACGACCAGGATCGCGAGATCTGCTTTGACTACTGCATGAAGATCATGAAGGCGTGTGAGGCACAGGGAACACTCTTCTGGATTGACATGGAGGGCTCCCTGTACACACAGGGGACGATCGACCTCTTCACGCGACTGCGTGCACACTCAGAGTGTGTTGGCATCGCGATCCAGGCGTATCTCCACCGCACCGACGCTGACCTCGAAGCGCTCGCTGCGCTCGGCTCCAAGATCAGGATGGTGAAGGGGGCGTATCTAGAGCCGGCAGACGTTGCCTTTCCGGACAAGTCCACTGTCAACGAACAGTTCGTTAAGAACTGCATGCGCCTGCTGCGCGCCGACGCGGACCGTCCAGGTGCCCTGCTGCACATCGCAACGCACGACACAAACATTCAAGATCGACTCTTGGCACACGTCGCGGAACACGGGATTGAGAAGCGTCGCTACGAGTTTGCGATGCTTTACGGGATCAACAGCCAGCGCCAGCTTCACCTCGCAGCGCGGGGCGAGCGTGTCCGCTGCCTTGTTGCCTACGGCGAGTACTGGTTCCCTTGGTACATGCGGCGCCTCGCCGAACGCCCCGCGAACATCGGCTTCGTCCTTCGCAACGCGCTGAAGCGCTGACCACAGCGCGCGACCCCTTCGCAGGGAACGTTCAGCGAATCGCAGCGCCGCTCGCAGCGTCAAAGAGGTAGAGCTTTTCGAGCGGGAGCGCGAGCTTCACCTTGCTCCCTCGCTTCGTCGCGTTCTCCGAATCTACGAGGGCGAGCAGGTCGCCAACGCCCGTCTTGCAGTGGAGAAGCTCCTGTGCGCCGAGGTACTCAACGACGTCCGCCTCGAGCTCAAGCTGGGCCTCATGCGGCTGCGCTGCACCAATGTGTAGGTGCTCGGGCCGGAACCCAATGGTCACGCGCGTGAGTCCGGCGAGCGCCTTCGCGCGTTGCCCCTCCAGCTCGATCGTGATGTTCCCTGCGCTGACGCGCGAGCCGCTGACGCTCGCTTCAAGCAGGTTCATGGCAGGGGAGCCGATGAAGCCGGCAACGAATCGATTCACCGGCAGATCGTAGAGCTCATGGGGCGTACCGACCTGCTGGAGGAGGCCGTCGTTCATCACGGCAATCCTCGTTCCCATCGTCATCGCCTCGACCTGGTCGTGAGTGACGTAGACGACTGTCGTCTTGAGCCGCGCATGAAGTCGAAGGATCTGGGCTCGCGTCTGGACGCGAAGCTTCGCGTCCAGGTTGCTGAGAGGCTCGTCCATCAAGAAGACGGCCGGTTCGCGCACGAGCGCGCGCCCAAGGGCGACGCGTTGGCGCTGGCCACCGGAGAGTTCCTTCGGCTTCCTTGCGAGGAGTTTCGCCAGGTCCAGGATCTCCGCCGCCTCGTTGACCCGTCGCTCAATCTCAGGCTTTGGGATCTTCCGGAGCTTGAGGCCGAAGGCGAGATTCTCCTTCACCGACATGTGTGGGTAGAGCGCGTAGCTCTGGAAGACCATGGCAATGTCGCGATCCTTCGGCGCTTTATCGTTGACCACCACGTCGCCAATCTTTAGCGTCCCACTCGTGATGTCTTCAAGGCCAGCGATCATCCGCAGCGAGGTGGTTTTTCCGCAGCCCGACGGTCCAACGAAGACCATGAATTCGCCGTCGCGGATCTCGAGATCCAGGCTGTCCACGGCGAGGACCTCGCCGTACCTTTTCGTCACACCCTCAAAGGTCACCGTCGACATGCGCACCCTCCTTGCTGGCTGGCCCCTCTATGGGGGCATCCTGCCGCAGGCAGAGTCTAAAGGCGTTGCGGGCTGCTGCAGCGCGTTGTTCCGAGTCGGGACTCCCGCTCCATGGCCGCCAGCGTGGGGTCAGAGCGTCTTCGTCACCTTCGTCAAGCCAGCCGGTGCGTCTGGGTTCAGTCCGCGCCCTGTTGCCACCGCTTCGACAATGGCGAGACCGGCGATCGCGGTGACTGGGGTGCAGAGCGGACCACTCGGCCCCCCGGGGAGTGCGAGCTCCTCGGCTGGTTCTAGGCCGCGGCTGCCCGCGCCGCCAGCGTGGATCACGAGGAGCGGCGCACCGACCCCACGAAGCCGATCAATGCTGCCCGCAAGACTCACCTCGGTCAGGGAATCCGTCGAGAGCACGATCGCGGGCACTTCGGCGTGGGCGGACGCGATCGGGCCGTGGAGCAGGTCTGCCGAAGAGTAGCCATCCGAGAACATCCCAGTCGTCTCGCGGAGTTTCAGCGCCAGTTCAAGCGCATTGGGATACTCGAACCCTCGCCCGACAACGAGCGCGCGGCTGCTCTGCAAGAGTGCGGCATAAATTGGCGCGTCCGCACCGTTGGCGACCCACGTTTTTGCCGCGCTGAGCGCGGCTTGCATCCGCTCAGGGAGCGCGTCAATCCCGTTCGACCATGATGCGTCGCGTCCTGCGTGTCGCGCTGCCGCCGCTGCGATCAGGGCGACACTGACGAGCTCAGCGATGTAGGTCTTGGTTGCAGCCACGGCGCGCTCCGGCCCTGCGTCAAGGTTGACGGTGCTCTCGGCGGCGGCGGCGAGTGGTGAGGTCATGTCGTTCGTCAGCGCCACGGTATAGGCACCGCGCCGGCGCGCAGATTCAACAAGGGCGATCATGTCTGGGCCTGCCCCAGATTGGCTGAAGGCGAGCAGCGCACTGTTGGGCGATGCACTCTCCACCCCGTACTGCGTCAGCAGGCTGGCGGCGGCGAGGGCGACGGGGACTCCGAGCGCGTGCTCCAGCAGGTAGCGCGCATAGATCGCTGCGTGGTCGCTGGTACCCCTGCCGGCGACCACCACGACGCTCGGGCGTCGCTCCGCCAACTGTGCGCCAATAGCTTCGTAATGGGCACGATTTGCAATCAGTCGCGACGCAACCTGAACAGACTCAGCGATCTCGCTTCGCATGATTGCCCCGTTGCCAGTCCCGCTGGACATCCACCCTCCTAGTCTCGGCGGTCGATCCCACCGTTCATTGCGAGGCTACCACCCTCCTCCAGCCCCTTGGTCGTGCGTGGCCCGGGAACCCCGCTGCGGGCGGCGGCGTTAGGGTGGTGACGGCATCTGCCGCAGTAGTCGCCATACGGCGAAGGAAAGGGGTATCTCCACATGCGCAACCGACTCCTCAGCGCGCTGATGCTTGCAGGTCTCCTTGGGATCTTCGCGCCAGCCTCTTCCGCATACGCCACCTCCGACGACCCATGCGCGCCAGCGGATGATGGCAGCGTCCCAGAGATGTGCCAGGGGAGTGTTGCCTACCCTGAGATGGGCGGCGCCTTCTTCTCGGCAGAGTTCACGCAGCTTGTCACCTCAGGTGAGCTCTCCCGCGCGCTCTTCAACATTGAGAGCGGCAGCATCACGTTCTCCGACGGCAGCCTGAGCGCCACCGTTGGCTGCAATAACGTGTTTGGATCGGCCGAGTTGACCATTGGAGATCCGAGCACGATCACCCTCTCCGGTCCACTCGCCTCAACCAAAATGTTCTGCGAAGGCCTGATGGAGGCTGAGGCGGCACTGATCGGCATCCTTGAGGGCGAGTTCCTCTCGATTGTTGGCGACGGAATCACAAGCTCCAACGGGATGATCCGCGTGGAAGGTGGTGTGCCGATTGCCATTCCGGACGTGGTCGCGCCAGAGTACCCACCGTTCATGATCCAGATTGATGGCACCAACTACGACGTCGCCAGCGGCTACGTCGTCATTGATGGCGACCAACTCAGTGCATCAGTCGGATGCAACACACTTGGTGGGGGAGTTCTGGTCGATGGCGACACCCTCACGCTTGATGGCCCCCTCATCTCCACAATGATGTACTGCGAAGGCCTGATGGACGCAGAGGCTGCACTCGCGACGGTCTTGCAAGGGGAGAACCTGACGTGGGTTAGCCCATTCGAGCTTCGCAGTGATGCCGGTGCGGTGATCTTCGCCGCACTCTGTGGCGACTGCGTGACGCCACCAGGCGAGCCGAGCGATCCGATGGGACTCGCGATCGCCTTGACCCTGCTCTTCGCACCGATCGGCGCAGCCGCCGTCGCACTTTCACGAGGACTTGCAACCAAGAGCTGATTCGATTCAGCGCTCGTAACGCTGAGTAACTGAGAGGCGCTGCGCTAGGTGCGCGGTGCCTCTTCTGTTGTCGGCGACTCCTTGGGGCGCAGAGGGGATTGAGGAGGAGCGGCAGGGGTTGGGTGGGGTGGCCAGAGGGAATTGAACCCTCATCTGCGGCTCCACAAACCGCGGTCCTAACCATTGAACGATGGCCACCATGCCCAGCCGCAGTATGCCGCATCAGCCCCCCTCCTTCACGAGGGGGCGTGGCGGCGCGGGACGTGGGGGGTAGAATCGCGTGAGAAGGGGAGGGTGCAACATGCAGATCAGGCGATCAATTCCAGCGGTGGCGCGGATTCCGGCGGCGGAGCACGGCGTGACGCTCGGCGACTTCTTCTTCCCCGTCTTCCTTGGTGAGCGACTCGGCTCGCGGCTCCAGGGGCTCGCCCTCGCAGTCGTCGGCGCGCTGGTTATTGGCGCAGCCGCACAGGTGGTCATCCCGCTCCCTGGCACACCCGTGCCGATCACGGGACAGACGTTCGGCGTCCTCCTCGTTGGCGCGGCACTCGGTGCCCGACGCAGCCTTGCCTCGCTCAGCCTCTACCTCCTGCTCGGCCTTGCTGGCGCGCCGCTCTTCAAGTCAGGTGGTCATGGCGTTGAGCAGTTTGCGATCAGCGGCGCTGACGGCGCGCTGGCGCTCGCTCCGACTGGTGGCTATCTGATTGGCATGCTCTTCGCCGCATGGATCGTTGGACGACTCGCAGATCTCGGATGGGATCGAAGTGTCGTCGGCACCGTCGGCGCCATGCTGATTGGCAACCTCATCATCTATGCGTTCGGTGTGAGCTGGCTCGCGGCGTCACTGCAGGTAGGCGCGGGTGAAGCGATCAGCAAGGGGCTCACGCCGTTCCTTATTGGCGACGCGATTAAGATTGCGCTCGCTGCGGGCATTTTCCCGAGCGCCTGGTGGTACGTCAACAACGGCCGCAGCGCCGGCCCACGCTGAACCGTCGCGCCGTTCGCGCGGCAGCTGCGCAATGACTCCCAAACGCGGCGCACTCCTCGCGATTGACCTCGGCAGCACGGCCGTTAAGGTGTTGATCACGGATGTAGAGAGCGGTGCGCCACGTGCGTTGATCCGTCAGAAAAGTTCGCACCAGGTGGCGGGTGAGGGCGGGGCCGCCGAACAAGATCCTGACGCCTGGTGGCGTACGATCGTTCATGCAACGAATGAAGCGCTCGCAGTTGCGGGAGACGACACTGAGATCCTTGGGATCACAGCCGTTGGGCACGGGCCGACACTTGTTCCAGTGCGCGCTGATGGGTCAGCGGCCGCTCCAGCGATGCTCTGGAGTGATCAGCGGGCTGCGAGTGATGATGCGCATCTTGCTGCACTTCTCCAACGCTCAGGTTGGCTCCTTGCCGAGCTCCCAAAGGCACGTTGGTTCCTCCGGGAGCGTACTGAAGCGGCAGGCAACACCGCGCACCTGCTCTCAACGTGGGATGCGCTTGCATTCCGTCTAAGCGGCGAAGTGGTCGCCTCATTCTGGGATCCGGCCCGTGGCCTTGCCCCTGCGGACCGCGCACTCCTGCTTGGAGCGCACGGCGGGCTCGACGAACGCGCTCTCCCACCAGAGGTCCATCCAGGAACAAAGATTGGTGTACTGCGCACTGAGGTCGCAGAGGAGTTGGGGCTGCGAGCCGGCACGCCTGTTGTCTCTGGCACGAACGACGGCTTGGCGGCAGTGGTTGGCGCGGGGCTCATGCACCTGGGACGTGGCGTTGATGTTGGAGGTGCCGCTGGGGGCGTTGGCGTTTCGGCAACGGCAGATACCGCCGCGCGCATTAGCGCGCACGTTGGCGCTGCACTCTGGTCTGGTCCGGCGCCCACTCCGTTCGGCGACCTTCGAATTCTCGGTGGTGCATTGGGAGGGACTGGGCTCATCCTGGACGAGGCGATCACTAATGCGATCGCTCGCGGCGCGCGTCCAGAGACGTTGATGGAAGAGGTAGCCGCCCTTCCTCTCGGCGAGTTCTCTCTCGGTTCGGCTGCCAGCGAGACACTTGGTGGCGTGCAGCGCGTTCGAGCTGCAGCGGAGCGAGGCGCACTTGCGGTTGAGGCGTTACTCGCACCCGCGCGTGCCGCGGGCCTGCCACTCGATGAGATGTGGCTCTCTGGCCCGGCTACAGGAGCAACGGTTGGGCTTCACACCACAGAGACGCATGTGCCGCGTGGAATTCGGCAGATGCGTGCGGACCTTCTTGGAGTTCCCGTGGTCGTGCCACGCATCGCAGAGGCGGCGGCAGCGGGCGCGGCGGCGATCGCAGGGGTGGGCGCTGGCATCTACGCGTCGCTTAGAGAGGCGGCGGACCTCATTGCGGTGGTTGATCAGCGAATTGACCCAGATCCGCGCAGCGCTGACGCTGCATCTGCTGCACGAGAACGGTTCAGTCGAGAGTAGGGATTAGGCGTTCGTCTTGCTCTTCGCCGCCGCCGCAGTTCGGCCAACCTTTGTGGTTGACGCAGCACCATCCTCAAGCGGAAAGTGGCAGGCAACGGCTACATCAAGCGCGCGCGGCGAGGCGGCGAGGAGCGGCTCTTCGGTGGCGCAGCGCTCTGGATTGCCGAGCCGTTCGCGCAGCCAGCAGCGCGTGCGGAAACGGCAGCCGGATGGCGGGTTGATTGGCGATGGGATCTCACCCTCAAGAATGAGGCGATCGGCAGTGTCGTGTGCCTCAATCTTCGGCACTGCGGAGAGGAGGGCAATCGTGTACGGATGCTGTGGCTTGGTGAACACCTGATCCACCGGTCCGGTCTCCACGACCTTCCCGAGATACATCACCGCCACACGATCGGCGAAGTAGCCCACAACGTCCAGGTTGTGACTGATGAACATGTAGGTGAGACCCTGCTTCTCGCGTAGGTCGGCGAGCAGGTTAAGCACCTGGCTCTGGATGGAGACGTCAAGGGCGGAGACTGGCTCGTCAAGAACGACGAACTCAGGGTTCAGAGCGAGCGCGCGAGCAATACCGATTCGTTGACGCTGGCCGCCTGAGAACTCGTGGGGGTAGCGAACGGCGTACTCCTGTGGAAGGCCAACGATCTCAAGGGCTGCGTGCATGCGGTCCTTGCGCGCCGACGCAGTCCCAATTGCATGGGCGACGAGTCCTTCTTCAATCTGGTCGCCGATTGGGAGGCGTGGATTGAGTGAACCGAATGGATCCTGGAAGACGATCTGCATCCTGCGGCGCAACTTGCGCTGCTCCTCCGCACTGCGATCGGTGAGTTTCGCGCCGTCAAACCAGACCTCACCGGCGGTCGGCTTCTGAAGTCCGAGCGCAACGCGGCCGAGCGTTGTCTTCCCCGAACCCGACTCGCCGACGATCGCGAGCGTCTCCCCGCGCGCAATGGTGAGGTCAACGCCGTCGACCGCCTTCACCGTTTTGCGCTTCTGGATCAGTGGGATGGCGCTGCCGATCGGGAAGTGCTTCTTCACGCCGCGCAGCTCGAGCAGATTCGCGGACGCTCCAGTTGTAGCGCGCTTCTCGCTCACTTGACGCCCCCTGCAATCTCATCTGCGCGGAAGCATCGGACTGAGCGATCGCCGGTCCGCGGCGTCAGCTCAGGCACGGACGCGGCACACGCCTTTACCGCGAATTGACAGCGCGGGTGGAAGCGGCAGCCGCTTGGGAAGTTGGCGGGGGAGGGGACGGCGCCTTGAATGGTGGTGAGGCCCTTCCCGCGACGCTCATACGAGGGGATGGAGGCGATGAGATCGAGCGCGTACGGGCTCGCTGGCGCGCGGAGCACCTCTTTTGCCGGCCCTTCTTCAACGATTTGACCCGCGTACATGACCGCGATGCGATCAGCGGTCTCGGCAACAACGCCGAGGTCGTGCGTGATCAGCATCAGCGCCGTCCCACGTTCGCGAGTCGTGCGTCGGAGCAGATCTAGGACCTGGGCCTGAATCGTGACGTCGAGCGCGGTGGTCGGCTCGTCGGCGATGATCAGTTCAGGCTCACCGGCGAGCGCCATGGCGATCATGGCTCGTTGTCGCATGCCCCCCGAGAGTTGGTGGGGGTACTGCTTGACGCGCTGTGGTGCCTGCGCGATCTCCACAAGCTCCAAGTATTCAATCGCCTTCTTGTTCGCTTCCTTCCAGCCTGCGCGTCCGTGAGCTGCAAGTGCGTCGGCGATCTGCTCGCCAATGGTGGTGACGGGATTGAGCGCTGAGAGTGGTTCCTGGAAGATCATGGAGATGCCGCCGCCACGGATCTTGCGCATATATGACTCAGGCTTGCCGAGCAACTCCTCTCCACGGAAGAGGACGGAGCCGGTGACGATTGACTGCTCCTTGACAAGGAGTCCAATGGTCGCGAGTGCAGAGACGCTCTTCCCCGACCCCGATTCACCGACAACCGCAAGGCATTCACCCTTCCCAATAGAGAACGAGACGTTCTCTACCACCTTGATTACGCCCGCTGCGGTCTTGAAGGAGACGTTGAGATCTTTGACCTCAACGACAGGGGCTCCCGTCACGTTGCTCACTTTCGACCTCGCGGGTCAAGTGCTGAGCGCAGGGTGTCACCGATCATGTTCACCGAAAGTGCGGTGAGCACGATGAAGAGTCCAGGGAAGCCGATCCACCACCAATTCCCCTGCTGCAGGAACTTTGCTGACTCCGAAATGATGTTCCCCCAGGTGGGGACGGCTGGGTTGATGCCGAAGCCGAGATAGCTGATGAAGGCTTCGCTGATGATCGCACCGCCGACAATGAATGGCGCTGCCACTACAAGCGGTCCGATCGCATTCGGCAGAATGTGACGCAACGCAATTCGGAGCGGCGGAACCCCTAATGCACGCGCAGCTTCAACGAACTCCATCTCTCGAATTGCCAGTACTTGACCGCGCACCAAGCGCGCCAATCCCATCCATCCAAAGGCAACGAATACCAGGACAAGCGACCAGACGCCACCACCACCCTCGCCCTGGAAGATGCGGGCGAGGAAGAGGATGACAAAGAGTGACGGGATCATGAGGAAGACGTCGGCAAGGCGCATGAGGAAGGAGTCAATCTTTCCGCCGAGGAAGCCGGCGATTACTCCGACAAGTGTCCCGATCGTGATAGATCCGATCGCGGTAGCGAATCCAATGATTAACGACGTTCGTCCGCCGTTTGCAACGAGTGTCATCACGTCAAGTTGCAACATGCCTGTCTCGCCAAACGGTCGGCCCCATGCAGGGGGGCGGCCGACGAACTTGATCTCATCAGGTTGCGGCACCACGTAAAAATCATATGGAAGGAGGAACGAACCGATCACGACGAAAACAAAGATCGCGGCGAGTATGAATAGTCCCGCTGGGCCCATGCGCGTTTGCATGAAGCGCCGACGCGCCTGCTGCCATGGACTTTCGGAGACTGGAAGCTGCGCCTGCGGGGACGTGCTCATAGCCGGACCCGCGGATCAAGGACGGCGTAGAGAAGATCGGAGATGAGGTTACCGATCGCAACTGCGGCGGCGCCAATGGAGAGGATGCCCATGAGGAGCGGGTAGTCCAAGTTACTGATTGCAATCAGCGTGAGTCGACCAACGCCAGGCCAGCTGAAGATCGTCTCGGTGATCAGTGCGCCGGAGACGAGGAAGGGGAAGGCGAGACCGATGTTGGTCGCGAATGGGATCAGACCAGTGCGTAGAATGTGGCGGCGATTGATGCGTAGGTTGCTCAGGCCCTTGGATCGCGCGGTGCGCACGTGCTCCATCCCCATAGACTCCATCACGCTCTGGCGTACGTATCGCGCGTCACCCGCAACGCTGATGGTGACGAGCGTGGCAACAGGGAGGATTAAGTGGCTCGCCAGATCTGCAATAGCAATGCCGGGATTCTGAGAGAAATACACCCAATACGCGTCGCTGCCGAATGCTGGGGAGAGGCGCCCGTCAGTCATACCGCTCACTGGGGTTATGCCGAGGCCCACGGAGAAGATTGAGATCAGCGCAAAGCCCAAGATGAATGTGGGGAACGCGGCGATCACGTAGGTGAAGACACTTACTAAGTTGTCAAAGAGTCCACCGTTCCTAAGCGCAGTTACCACTCCCAGGATGACGGCCAGCGAGAGCCAGAGGGCGGCGGAGAGTCCCGCAAGAATCAGGGTTGGAAGCAGCGCTCCGCTAATGCGTTCAATGACGGCGTTCCCGTTCTCGTAGCTGTAGCCGAAGTCCCCGTGAACGATTCCAGAATTTACTCCCGAGATGAACGCAGGAAGGATGCTGGGGAAGCCGGTTGGACCAATCAGCGCTTCAATCCCGTCCGCGTCGCGGCGGCACGCGCCGAGCCAGCGGCAGTACTGCACAGGGACGGGCTTATCGAGCCCAAGAGCTTTCACGTATGCCTGCTGCTGTTGCGGCGTGAAACGCGGGTTGTTTGCGTACTTCTGCTCTGGGCCGCCTGGGGCGGCGAGGAGGAGTGCGTAGATGAATACGGTCGTGCCGAGAAGGATGAAGAGGCTCGCGCCGATCCTGCGCAGTGCAAACTTGAGCATCACCCCTCCTTTTCACATCCCCCGCGTGTCTGCCGAATCCTAGCCGATCAGCACCCCTCGGCGCCCCTCCCGGCGCGCGCAGCGACTAGCCGCCTGGGGGCGTGATTCGGGAAAACAGAAGGGGCGGGACTTTCGTCCCGCCCCTTCTGAAAGATCACCCGAAGGTGACGTGAACCCGATCAGTTCGCGAGGGAGAGATCCCCTGCGTTCCAGAGCGGCCCGGCCTGCGTTGGGTTCGAAAGGAACCCGCCGACCTTGTCGCTCACGAGCTCAATCCCCAACCAGTAGTAGAGAGGGATCTCTACCGTAGTTGCGGCCATGATCTCCTGAACCTTCGCTGCCGCGGTGGCAATCGTGTCCAGATCAATCGTGCCCTTAATGACGTCCAACTCAGCATCGAGTGCTGGGTCGTTCACCTTGGCATCGTTCTGGCCATCTGGCTGGAACTTGCTTGAGTGGTACACGCCGTAGAGCGAGACCGCCTCAATGCCCGAGCTATATGCGTGAAGAGCAACGTCAAAGTTTCCGCGAGACAGGTTGCACGAGAGGCTCTCGTCCGACTCCGTCCACGGAGCAAAGATGGTGCCGCCGCCGTTGTACACGGCCTTGATGCCGATCTTTGCAAGGTCACCCGCTACGTAGGCGATCGTTGACTTTCGAATTGGCTTCATCGTGGTGCAGAACTCGAGGATGGCAGAAACGCCGTCCTTCTCTACAACGCCGTCGCCATTCGCATCAACCCAGCCTGCGTCGGTGAGGGTCTTCTTTGCAGCGGCCAGGTCAAATTTGACCGGGCTCTGCTCCTTGTAGAACCAGGCGAGTGGGGTGACGCTCGAAGAAGCGATCACTCCAGCCTCATTCAGCAAGCGGCTCCAAATGGAGTCCTTGTCGGTTGCCTGTGCAATGGCCTTGCGGATTGCAGGGTCAGAGACTGGGCAGCCACCACCACGCGTCGTCTTGAGCGGCTCAAGGATTGAGCAGTCATCCGGCGAGTGATTTGGTCGGAAGAACTCATAGGTGAAGACACTCTGTGCCTTCTGCGCAACGCCGAGGTCCTTCGTTGCCTCGAACGCGTTCTGGTCGAGGTCGGTCACGATATCCAACTCGCCAGCACGGAACTTTGCAATACAGGTGTCTGGGTCACCGCAGACCACGTACTTGAGGCGGTCGAGCTTTGTGCCCTCTCCGCTGTACGGGTTCTTCCACTTGTCGTTGCGGACCATGACGGTCTCAACGCCTTCGGTGCGGCTCTCAAACTTGAATGCGCCAGAGACTGGGACGTTTGGCAGGTCCTCAGGACGGAAGCCGGCGCCTAGCACCATGTCCGTTGCAGGGTTGCCCGAGTTGATGTCGTACTTCTCGAAGTAGTGCTTCGGCATGATGCCAACGCCGCCGTACACGCCCGAGTAAAGCTCGGAGTAGTGCAGCTTGATCGTCAAGTCATCGATGCACTCAACATCGGAGATTTCTGCAGCGCCGGTCGTTGAGAGAGGGTTCCCCTCTGTCATCACCCAGCTGTGGGTGTACTCGGCGTCTGCGCAGGTGATTGCAACGCCGTCTGACCAGACGAGCCCCTCGCGGAGCTTCCAGGTCACAGTCATTGCGTCGCCGTTCTCGCCTGGGAGAACGATCCCCTTGTTTTCAATCGTTGGGATCTCTGTGGCCATCCACGGCACGTACTTCGCCTCATTGCTGAGGGTGACGAGGCCGTCCCACACGGTTGCCAGCACGTTTGCTGACATCACCGTGGAGTAGTAGTACGGGTGCAAGCTATCAACGTCTTGATAGTCGCCGACAAGCAACGTTCCGCCGGTACCGCCTTCACCAGGCTTGTACGAGCCGACGATGCTAGCGCCACCACCGCAGGCGCCAGCGATGATCGCTGCGCTCACGAAAAGTGCCGCCAGTGCGGACTTCTTTCGCATGTTTCCTCCTTCGATCGGCGCCCGCATCCGAGCGCCGTGTCTCATGAAGCGCGATCTGCGCTTGGGCGTAGGGTATCCGATCGGCGGGGGGCTCTGGAGCACGCGGTGCGAAAGTCTTTCGCCGGGTTGCGCGAGGGGCTACGGCTGGAGGCGGCGGATCTCCCATCCCTGAGCGAGAGGGAGGTATTCGAAGCGGTCGTGCAGGCGGTTCGGTCGCCCCTGCCAGAACTCCCAGCGGTCAGGGGTGAGGAGGTAGCCGCCCCAGAAACTAGGGAGCGGAACGGGGGCGTCCCCCGGGTGGGCGGCCGCCTCGGCGGCGAGGGCCGCCTCAAGGTCGGCACGCGCGGCGATCGGTTCGCCCTGGCGGCTGGCTCGGGCACCGAGCTGGCTCTCGCGCGGGCGGCTGGCGAAATAGTCGGCCGACTCGACAGGGGTGAGGCGTCGCACTGGACCCGAGCAGCGCACCTGTCGCTCGAGTCCCGGCCACCAGGTGCTGATTGCGGCGCGCGGGTTTGCCGCGAGGTCGCGACCCTTCCGACTCTCGTGGTTCGTATAGAAGCGAATCCCGTCTGGGCCAATGCCGCGAATGAGCACCATGCGAACGCTCGGTGCGCCGCCCGCATCGGCGGTAGCGAGAGCTGCGGCGAGTGGCTCGGGGAGGCTTGCGGCGATCGCCGCGTCAATCCAACGCTGAAGTTGTGTCGACGGATCGGCGTGCAGGTCGCTCTCGTTCAGTTCGCCATGCGAATAGTTGGAGCGGCCGCCGATCGGCGCGTTCTGGTCAGTCACGGTCAGGCGAGACCCTCCGGAGATTCGAGTCGCGACTTCAGGTCGCCAAGGAACGTTGCAACAAGTGCGCCGTCAACGGCGCGATGATCGGCGGAGAGTGTGGCGGTGAGCATCTGACGCGCGACCACGGTGCCGTCGCGTACCACGGCACGCTGCTCGCTCCGACCGGTCGCAAGGATCGCAACCTGCGGAGGTGTGACGATCGCGGTGAACTGTGTCACTGGGAAGCCACCGAGATTGCTCAGCGTGAACGTTGCGTCTGAGAACTCTGCGGGCTTCAACTTGTTCGCCTTTGTCCGCGTCACAAGGTCGCGAAGCTCCGACGAAATCGTGGCGAGATCCTTGGTGGCGCAGTCAAGGAGTGCAGGCGCAATCAGGCCGTCTGGGATTGCGATCGCGATACCGATGTTGATCTGGTCAACGCGCTCAAGTGTCTCGCCGCTCCATACGGCGTTGAGCGCAGGCGCCGCGGCGAGGGACTGCGCGAGTGCGCGAACGAGCCACGCGGTGATGGTGACACGGTCGTCGCCGCTCTTCCCTTCATTACGGGCGTTGTTCGCGGCGGTCACCGCCTCCATCTCAATGTCTGTAGAGACGTAAAAGTGAGGGGCCTTTGACTTTGACTCCACCATGCGGCGGCTGATCGCCGCGCGCATCGGCGTGAAGGTGACCGGCGTGCGGCCGGGCTTCTCCACCTACTTGCCGTCTTCGACGAAGGCGATCACGGTGCCGACCGCCACTTCGGCTCCTGCGGGGTGCACGATATCAACGAGCGTTCCAGCGGCAGGAGATTCAAACTCCACCGTTGCCTTCTCGGTCTCGAGCTCGCCGATCGGCTGACCCGCGGTGACGGTGTCGCCAACCTTGGCGGTCCAGTTGCCGATCTTTCCTACTTCGGTGTCGTAGCCGAGTCGCGGCATCTCTACTGGTACGCGCATCGTGCCCCCTCCTCGTTCCCTGCCTCGTTTATGCCTGCCACCTTGGGCAGTGCCGCGGTGCGGCTTCTCCCCTAGTGTAGCCCCGCCCGCAGGGTGGGGCCGTGCCGCCCTAGCGCTGAGATTCGAGCGCAGGCTCAGTTGCGATCTCGTCGCCGTGATGCAGCCGGGTTGCGGAATCCCAGCCGTCACCAGTATCGGCGGTCGCTGCCGCAACGAGTCGGAAGGCGCCAGTGACAAGGAAGATCACCACATACGTTGGATAGGCGATAGGGAATACGGCGAGCACGCCAACACCGACCGCCTGGCCAGTGGCGAGGCATGCGGCGTTGACGGCGCCGAAGGTTGACTGCGCGCGCACCACCTCACCTGGCTCTGCGAGACGGAGGAGTCGCTCTTGCGCAGAGAGCATTCCGGCTGCGAACCCGACGGTGACAACGATCATCACGATGATCAAGATGATTGGCGCAAATGGGTTCCAGGGTCCGGCGAGCACTGAGGATGCCATGCCCACGCCGCGGACGATCAGCGATGCTCGCTAGAGGCGACTCGCGGAGCCGCGCTCTAGCCAGTTGCCAATAACGAGTGCGCCAACGAGTGCGGCGGCCGAACCAACTGCGGAGAGGAGGATGGCGTACGCCGCCGATTGATTCAAGACAACGATTGCGTAGATGGAGAGATACGGGGCGAAGCCTGCGCCGAGCGCGGAGATGGCGTTGGTGCGGATGAACCTTCGCACCGGAGTGGAGAGTGCGCCGCCGCGAACCGATCGTTCAGGGGCAAGTGCGCCGGGCCGCGGCAGTTTGCGCAGGGCGCGAATGAAGGCGAGGCTTGCGATCAGTGCGCCAACAAACGCTGGGGCGTAGATCATCACCCCCCAGTCGGCTTCGCCAACACGAACCATCAGTGCAACAGGGACGAGAAGGACGGACCCGAGGCCGAACTGAATGGCGAGTGCGCGCGGCGCCACAAATCTTCGCTCGCGCTCGGGAAGGATGCGGCCGAACCAGGTCTGCACGTTTGCGCCTGCGAGCGCCTGTGCGGTTGCGCCAACGCCGAAGCCGATTGCAATCAGCAAGATTCCGCCGATCGCAGAGAGGAGTCCCGCCCAGATCAAGACAACAACCGCGATGTAGAGAAGCGGTCGCATCAGGCCAATCGCGGCGATCACGATGGTGAGGCCGCGAAGGTCACCGCGATTGCGTCGCAAGATGGCGGGGACGAACGCCTGCAAGATGCCGCCAACGAACGGGAAGAGGCCGATCAGCGTGGCGAGGGCGGGGGAGGCGCCGAGCGTGGTGACGAGTGGGATGGCGAGACCGTCACCGGCGAGTGCAACCGCGATTGCGTCGGAGACGGCGAGCGTGCCGAATGCGGCGTAGCGGCCGGTGAGGAAACGGCGCCAGTCGGCGGCGGCGCCGCTCACTCTGGCTTGACGGCGGCGCTGCTCGCGCGAACCTGCTCTTCAATCTTGTCGACCTCTGCCGCAATTGCGGCTCGTAGCGCATCAAGTTCGTCGCGTGCCTTCTCGGTTGCGGTATCCACCGCTGTCAGTGTCTTCTTGATCTCCTTGACGGAGTCGAGACGTGCGCGGAGCGCGTCGATCGCTTCACGGGCGGCGGAGAGATCAGCACCGCTCCCTTCCGCCTTCATGCGGATGAGTGCAACCATTCGCGCCAGGCGGTAGCTCGCCTCAAGGATGGCAACATCTGGAGACTCTGGGTCAACCACACAGAAGACGCCGTTACGCGTGATCTGAAACGGCGCGTACCCCGGCGGTGCCGCCGCCTCGCTGAAGACCATCAGCGCCACTTCAGCCTTTCGATTCTCTCGCGCCTCCACGAGCTCCTTCTCAATCGCTGGCCCCGTCATCCCCTTGTCTTTCACTTCAACCACAATGCGGAGCACGGCAGCGGAGGCATCCTTTGCGTTGATGGTGATCACCGCGTCGCCCTTCTTTGAGTCGGTGACGGCGCCAGTGATCCCGCCCGTCCCCTCGATGTCGTCGTTGGTTGCGCGGAGCAGCTCGGTGTATTCGGCGATGATGCGCGACTCAAAGTCGGCCCCTTTAGCCGTCCCCTTCTTTCGCTCGCCCTTCGCCGCCTTCTGCGACGCGTCGAGCTCCACGATCTTGAGCAGCACATCGTCAAATCGTTTCGCGATCTCCGCGCGGAAACTGCTGAGCGGTGAGGCTTCACGGGTGGGGTCAAGCAGATGGGCGAGCTTGCTCGCATCCCCGTCAAAGTAGGTGCCGAGGATCGTGTTCAACTTTCCGATCGCCGAGTCGCGGCGGTTCTCATCGAAGAGGTCCTTGGTGAACTGGGCGAGCTGGCCCTTGTCGCCAATGAAGCGTTCGAGGGTGGCCGGCATTACGCCCCCTTCGGTGGCGAAGTTCTTTCTCAGGATCTCTTCCACCTCTGCGGTCGCCTTCTTATTGGAATCGGCGGCGTCGCTCAGGAACTTGTCAAAGGCGCGGCGTACATGATCAACATCAATAGAGCCGCTCGCACTCTGCAGGGCCATCAGGCCGACGCGTAGTGCGCGTTCAACCGTCTCTGGTCGCTCTTCTGGTGAACGGCTCTCGAGGTAGCCGGCGAGCGCCCGGTCGACGATCTCTAGTGAGGCGACGCGGATGCGATCGCCGACAATGTCGACCTGCGCGGGCTTGTTCGCTGCGCTGATCGGGACGATCTCTGGCGCGCGCTCACTCCCCATGCTGATGACTCCTCACGCGCAGCACCACTCTACGCGCCACTATCGGAGGGCGATCGTGCCGCAGGCGTCGCAGAGTGCAACGAGCCCGTGTCGATCTCGTGCGTATCCCGCGGTGTGCATGATTCCGGCGCAGCCAACGCTGCGACAGCGCCAGGCCCACGCTTCGTCTTCGGCAGCGTTGTCGTAGGGGAGTGCTTCAGCGGCGAGCCGCTCGGCGAGCCCCTCACGGGCTGCAAGCGTTAACGCAATTGCCGCGGCGCGCTCTGACTCGCTCTCTCTCTTATATGGATAACTCTGGGCAACATTGCTCGGCATGCGGCGAGTATACCGAGCCGCTATCGTGGGGCGGATGACTGGTTCGATGCGCTCGCTCCTCCTCGGGACCCTGGTCTTGCGGACGGCCACGGGCACCACGGGCGCCCTCCTCGTCTTCTGGACCGCCTTCCTTCGAGATGGGGGCACGATCACCGTCACGACCGCCGACGTTGCGGCGATCTCCCTCGCCTTCTATGTCACCGAACTCGCAGGCTCGCCGATCTTCGGGATCATGGCGGATCACATCGGAAGAAAACCGGTGATGCTCCTTGGGCCGTTCTTCGGTCTCGTGGCTGTGCTGATCACACCGTTCGCGCTGACTATTCCACTTCTAATCGCCACTCGACTCCTTGAGGGAGCCTCGACCGCCGCGAGCGTCCCTTCGATCCTTTCGTTTGTTGCGGCGAGCACCAGCCACGACGAGAAGCTGCGCGGTCGCGTGGTGACTCTCTTTGAGGTCGCCACCCTTGGCGGACTTCTCGTTGCTGGGACTGCGCTCGCCGGCCCGCTCTGGGAGATCTTCGGCGCAAACTCGTTCTTCATTAATGGAGCGATCTATATGGTGGCGTTGGCGCTCTTCGCCTACGGGGTGAAGGATCAGCACTCGCGGCCAACGCATGCCACAGAGAACCGTCTGAAGCGGTACGCCCAACTCTTCAGTCAGCGCGGCATCCTCCTCTTTGTTCCTACATGGGTTGCAATCAACGCAATTGTTGGCGTCTGGGTGCCGCAAGGTCTCTACCTACTCACCGGGAGTTCGGGCGTCCCCTCTGAGGGTCAGTTCCTCCTCTCTGGATTCTCGCCAACGCTGATCACGAGCGCGCTCGCAGCACTGGCACTGGTTGGCGGGGTGGGACTGATGTTCTGGGGAAACTCATTTGCGAAATACCGACGCACCTCCATCCTCTTGGCTGGTGTGGTCGCCTTCTTCGTGGCGATGGGCGCCGTCTGGTTCCTTAACCGCATGACGGGGAGCGAGCTACCAATAATCGCCGCACTCCTTTTGATCCTCTCCGTCTCCATGTTCTTCCTTGCGGGGGCGACCCCCGCAGCACTCGGCTTCCTTGCCGACGTTTCTGAGCGCTACCACGCCGATCGAAGTGCGGTGATGGGTCTCTACTCCATCTTCCTTGGGCTCGGCCAGGTGATCGGCACATGGGTCGCCGGACAGGTGGCGAACGTTGCGGGCGTTGATGGGCTGGTCTACTCCACCCTCGGCTTCCTTGTGATTGCTGGTGGCGCACTCCTCGTCCTCCGCCGCGTGGAGCACGAGATCCTGCCCCCTCTGAGCGCGACCCATCGTGCCGCGCACGACGTCCTCTCCAATCCACCGAAATAACCCCCCGCAACTCCGCGTTGCGCCGATACACTGATATGACCAGGGGAGCCCCTCTGGCCTAATGGAGGTGTAGCAATGGCTGCGAAGGTTGCAATCGTTACCGATAGCGCATCTGACATTCCACCACAGCTCGCAGCGGAGCTCGGCCTCACCGTTGTTCCAGTGATCGTCTCCTTTAACGAGGAGAGCTTCAAGGTGGGCGAAGAGATCTCCATGGACGAGTTCTGGAAGCGCCTCACCGCACCAGGGGCACCATTCCCAAAGACCGCGGCACCATCATCGGCCGCCTTCACCGCCGCCTACGACAAGGCATTCGCGAGTGGCGCATCTGAGATCCTCTCAATTCACGTCGCCTCCAAGCTCTCCGCCACGTATCGAAGCGCGGAGATGGCGGCCACCGCGCACCCCCAGAGCAAGAACATCCACTTGGTCGATACCGCGACTGCATCGGCAGCCGAGGGTCTCCTGGTGAAGCGAGCACACCGTGCCGCAGCGGCGGGGAAGAGTGCGGCAGAGATCGTTGCGGATATCCGCGGCGTCATCCCGCGAACCCACGTGATCTTCTTCTTGAACACACTCGACTACCTGAAGGCGGGTGGGCGCATCAGTCCGGCACGCGCTGCGATCGGTGGACTCCTCTCAGTGAAGCCGATCATTGACATCATTGACGGCGAAGTTGTCACGTTGGACAAGCCGCGAACCACAGCGAAGGCGCGTGAGCGCTTCATGCAGATCGTTGGCGAGTCAGCCATTGAAGAGTTGACGGTCCTGCACTCTGAGGCACCAGATGTTGAGGAGTTCCGAACGGATCTCGTCACGCGCTTCCCTGCGATCGGTGCTCTCAAGCCGGGGATCGTTCGCGCTGGCGCGGCGATCGGACCACACACGGGTCCGAAGGGCCTCGGCGTTGCACTGATCCGCGCCTCGTAGGCTTCGCACGATCGGCGCGCCGCCCTACGAGTGGGCGGCGGGTTTCTGGGGCGCGTTGTAGCCTGAGCGCGTAACGCCCCTAGGGTGGCTGACTGCGACCTCTCGCCGCAGCGGCCTGTAGAGCATGAGGTGACCCACGAATGAGCCAGAAGAGCGCCTGGGCCGTTGCCCAGCAGCAGTTTGATCTTGCCGCCAAGCGGCTGAACCTCGACCCAGGGATCGCCGCCGTGCTGCGCGAGCCGCGCCGGCAGTTGACCGTGCACTTCCCAGTACGCATGGATGACGGTTCAACGCGCGTCTTTGAGGGGCACCGCGTCCAGCACAACCTCGGTCGCGGCCCAGCCAAGGGCGGGATTCGCTTCCATCAGGACGTCAACATTGACGAAGTGAAGGCGCTCTCGATGTGGATGTCGTGGAAGTGCGCCGTGATGGATCTTCCATATGGCGGCGGCAAGGGCGGCGTCACTGTTGACCCGAAGCAGCTCTCACTCGGCGAGCTTGAGCGCCTGACGCGCCGCTTCACCACCGAGATCGCGGTGATCATCGGGCCAGAGTCAGATATCCCTGCGCCTGACGTGAACACCAACAGCCAGACGATGGCCTGGATGATGGACACCTACTCCATGCATGTTGGCTACACCGTCCCAGGTGTTGTCACCGGGAAGCCGATCGCACTCGGCGGCTCAAAGGGCCGCAACGAGGCAACGGCGCGTGGTGCGGTGATCTGTGTACGTGAAGCTGCGTCGAAGATCGGCCTCAACCTGAAGGGTGCAACAGTTGTGGTGCAGGGGTACGGCAACGCCGGCTCCATCGCCGCAAAGTTGATCTCCGAACTTGGTGCGAAGGTGATCGCTGTCTCCGATAGCAGCGGCGGCATTCAGAACGCGGCGGGGCTCGACCTTGCCGCTGTTGATGCGCATAAGAAGAAGACGGGAAGCGTGGTCGGCCTTGCTGGTGCAACGGCGGTCTCCAACCAGGCGATCCTTGAGATCCCGTGCGACGTGCTGATCCCGGCGGCGCTGGAGAATCAGATCACCGCCGAGAATGCGGCGAAGATCAAAACAAAGATCGTTGCAGAAGCGGCGAACGGCCCAACGACGCCAGAGGCGGACGACATCCTCTTCGCCAACGGGGCGCTGGTGATCCCTGACATCCTCTGCAATGCAGGCGGTGTCACCGTCAGCTACTTCGAGTGGGTGCAGGACCTGAACCGCGACTTCTGGGAAGAGGAGGAGGTCAACCTTCGCCTGGAGAAGAAGATGGTGCGCGCATTCCATGAGGTCTACGACATGGCGCAGGAGCAGAAGAGCCACCTGCGCACAGGTGCCTACCTCCTCTCCGTGAAGCGCGTTGCCGACGCGATGAGCGTCCGCGGCATCTACCCATAAGCGGCGGTCGTCTCGCGCGGGTCTCAGTACGGGGCTGCGAGGCGCGGCGCGGTAGGATGCACCGATGACCGGCCTTGATCACGAAGAGCGCTTCCTCTTTCGCGAGGAGATCCTCGCGCTCGCTGGTGCGCTCGGCGACCCGACCACGCTCGACAACGTGGAGGATCTCCTTGTTGACCTGATCACCTCCAGTCACTTTGACGCTGAGGTCGTGACCCTCGAGCGCTCGCTGCAGGCGATGCTCGGTCAACGACAGGGGGCAACGCTCGTTAATGCGCTTACTGCGGCACCCGAGGCGTTCAATGAGGTGCATGATCTGCGCCTCCAGCCAGAGGTGCTGGAGCGGCTCACCAGCTGGCGGGCTCGATTCGGTCTCGCGATTGATAACGCGCTCAGCTTCCTCTCCAATCCGGACGGCATTCAGGGTCACAACTTCACCACCCAGGTGGCACACGGTGACGATCGGCGCGCGCTTCAGGGTCGACTGACATTTGTGCGCTACAGCAATGAGTCCGAGTTCTTCATTGCCGACGCCACCGTCTTCCTCTCCGTTGCTGCAGATGTGCTGGATAAACTCGGCACGCACATCACACGGGAAGATGTGGACCCAGAAGTTGTCTCGCGCCTCGGCGACGCGGTGAAGCTGATCGAACGGCGCACGGCGCCACGCGGCGAGGAGTAGCGCGCATGGCCGACGGTGCTCGGCAGATCTTTCTTGCCGCAACCGGGCAGAACCGCGGCAAGACCACCGCCTCACTCGGACTATTCGCCGCGTTTACGGAGCGTGGCCTGAAGACGGCCTTCATGAAGCCGGTGGGGCAGCGCTGGATCATGCTCAACGGTGCGCCCGCCGATGAAGATGCGGCACTGATGCGAGAGGTCTTCGACCTTCCCGACCCAACACACCTCCTCTCACCCGTGCAGATTCCTCGCGGCTTTACCCGTCGCGTGATTGAGGGCGAGGTGGTGGAGGACTTCAGCGCACGAATCCTCGACGCGCAAGTTGAGATGGCGAAGGGGCGTGATCTCATCCTGCTTGAGGGGACCGGACATGCGGGCGTTGGTGCGGTCATCGGGCTCTCTAATGCAGATGTTGCGGCGTTACTCGGTGCGCCAGTCATCATCGTCAGTGAAGGTGGGATCGGTCGACCGATCGATGAGATCGTTCTCAACGCTGCACTCTTCGCTGCGCGGGGTGTGGAGGTCGCAGGGGCGATCGTGAACAAGGTCAACTTGGAGATGGAGCCACAACTCCCTCGCCTCCTGGAGAAGGGACTGGCGCGCCACAAGATTCCACTCCTCGGCGTACTTCCGTATCGGCAGATCCTCTCCAACCCAACGCTCGCGATCATTGAGGATGGCCTGCAGGGGGAGACGATTTGGCCAGGGCGCGACATGGATGCAATCATCGGGCGCGTCTCGGTGGCCGCGATGCAGCCGCAACATGTGATGGAGCGCATTGGTGCGGACGCGCTCGTCGTGGTGCCAGGCGACCGCGAAGACGTTCTTGAAGCGCTTGCGCAGCTCTGGTTGAGCGGCGAGGCGCATCCCAACCGACCACTCGGCTTTGTTCTGAGTGGCGGCTACCGGCCGAGCCCGCGCATCATTGACTTGCTACGGAAAGCCGATCTCTTCACGGTGCTGATGGAGGGTGACACCTACACGGTTGCTTCAAACGTGCACGACCTTCTCGTCAAGACGCATCCTGAGGATGTGCGCAAGATCGATGAGATCAAGAGCCTCGTCGCCTCCGCACTCGACATTGATCGAATTCTCGGTGTGTCCCGCCCCGTCCCTTCGCGCTAACTCTCCGTCGCGCGCTAACTCCGCCGTTCGGCAAGAAGAGACTCATCAATGAGACGCACCCCTTCAACGGTCACGGCGATCGTGAGGAGCCCCTCACGAAGGTGCGCGTCGTCTGGAAGTGCCTCAAGCGACTGAGGGTCGGCGAGATCCAGATACTCCAACGTTACTGCTGGCTCCTGACTGAGCACGTCCAGCGCCGCACCACGCACCTGGACGACGTTCGCTGCGCCAGTTGCGAACGCATCACGCGCCGCATCAAGCGCGCGCGGAACTGCAACCGCCGCCGCTCGGCCGGCGGGGGAGAGGCGCACATTGCGCGAACTCAGGGCGAGGCCATCGGCGTCGCGCACCGTTGGCACACGACGAATGCTGACCGGTGGCGCAGAGGTGCGCCGCGCAGTGATCCACTCCACGACGCGCAGCTGCTGCGCATCCTTTTCACCAAAATAGGCTCGATCGGGCATCACGAGATCAAAGAGTCGTGAGACCACCGTTGCGACGCCAGCAAAGTGCCCTGGTCGCGCCGCCCCTTCAAGACGCAGCGCGAGCGGGCCTGGGTCAACGGGTGACACCACCTCATCAGGCGGGTAGATCTCTGCATCGTTCGGATGGAAGAGCACGTCCGCCCCATGTCTCTCTGCGAGGGCCGCATCTGCGTCAATGGTGCGCGGATAGGCGGCGAGATCTGCTGGCGCGGAGAACTGCGTCGGATTCACGTAGATAGAGACGACGACCGTTGCGCACTCTGCGCGCGCTGCGCGAATCAGCGCGGCGTGACCGGCGTGGAGCGCCCCCATCGTGGGCACGAAGCCGATCGGTCGTTGCGCTGCACGGAGTGCAGTGGCGAGTTCGGCGCGGCTCTGGATGCGCCGCATCACTCCATCAGCGCGAGTGCGGCGCGAAGCTCATCACTCGCGGGGATGCTCTGCGCGCTCGATGGAAAGGCTCCTGTCGCAACATCGGCACGCCACTTCGTCAGTCCAGCCAGTGCCTGATCGCGCAGCGTGGCGTATTCGCCAGCGTGACGTGGCGGTGGGCCTGAAAGGATCCCGAGCAGATCAGGGACGACCTGCACCTGGCCAGAGCAGCCCGCTCCAGCGCCGATGCCGATCGTCGGGATGGTGAGCCGCTGGGTGATGAGTGCGGCGAGTTCGGCGGGTACTAGTTCGATGACGATCGCGGCGGCGCCAGCCGCCTGCAGCGCGAGCGCATCGGCGAGAAGCTGTTCCGCTGCGGCGGGCTCCTTCCCCTGGGCGCGTGCGCGATCTTGCTGCAGCGCCGACTGCGGGGTGAAACCGATATGCCCAATGACGGGGACGCCACTCTCCACGAGTGCTCGCACGATCGGCGCCATCTCTGCACCCCCCTCAATCTTCACGGCGCCCGCGCCAGCGTCACGCAAGAAGGCGCTTGCGTTTGTTGCTGCGGTCGCGACGTCGACGTAGGAGAGGAAGGGCATGTCGGCAATCACCAACGCCGTGCGACTTGAACGAACGACCGCCGCAACGTGGTGGAGCATCTCGCTCATCCCAACGCGCACCGTGCTCTCATGGCCGAGTGCAACCTGCGCGAGTGAGTCGCCCACGAGGATTGCGTGGATCTCCGCCGCCTCAGCGAGCTCAGCGGTCGCCCGATCGTAGGCGGTCAGCACCGCGAATCGCTGGCCCGCGTCTCGGAACCCTTGCAGTGTCGCGACGCTGCTACGCCGCACCGCACCCTGCGCGTTCATCCGCGCGTTGTCTCGCTCAGGAGTCGCACCGCCTGATCAAGGATTCCGTCGGCAACCACACGCTTTGGTGCTGGGCCAATTCGCTGCGTGCTCCCATCCACGTGCAGGATCTCGACCGCGTTCTCCGCGCTCTCAAAACCGATCCCTGGCGCACTCACATCATTCGCAACGATGCAATCGAGGTCCTTCGCGGTGAGCTTCTCTGCCGCGCGCTTCGTTGCGCCGCTCTCTGCGGAGAAGCCGATCAGTTTGGTTGCTCGACTCGCACGCGGCCCGAGCGCGGCGGCGATCGCAGCAAGGAGGTCAGGAGTCGGTTCAAGGTGGAGGGTGAGCGCACCATCACGACGCAGCTTCTCCTTGCTCGGCCCACCAGCCATTCGGAAGTCAGAGACGGCTGCGGCGGCAATGAAGAGATCCGCGGGGGTCGCCGCTGTGCCGGCAGGCGGCGGCAGGAGTGCGCGTTCAAGTGCAGACTGCAAGTCGGCAACGGTGGCGACGCGGACGATCTCCACTCCTTCAGGGAGCGGGATGGCAACGCGCGCAGCGATCAGCACCACATCAGCACCGCGATCGCGTGCCGCTTCAGCGAGGGCGACCCCCTGCCGTCCTGACGAGCGATTCGCCAGGATGCGCACCGCATCGATCGGCTCCTCTGTGCCACCCGCGGTGATAACGACTCGTCGGCCAGAGAGATCGCCTGAAGGGA
>JBBAWP010000002.1:2764-24142 GCA_040397155.1 Candidatus Limnocylindrus sp. | reverse complement strand
TCTGGCGACACGACCGTGTAGCCGAAGTCGTTGGTGAGTCGCGCCACGTTTGTGGCGGTTGCCGGATGCGCCCACATCTCACCATCCATTGCGGGGGCAACAACAACAGGTGCGGTGGTGGCGAGGCAGGTGGCGGTCACCACATCCCCGGCGAGTCCGCCGGCCATGGCGCCGAGCCACTGCGCCGTTGCGGGTGCGACGAGGATTGCATCGGCGCTATCGGCGGCAACGATGTGACCGATGCGACCATCGGGGAGCAGGTCAAGGAGATCGGCATCAACGGCATGTCCGGTGAGCGTGCGCAGCGCGAGTGGCGAGACGAATCGTGTTGCGGCTGGCGTGAGCAGTGCCTGCACGTCTGCGCCCGCAGCGCGTAGCGCGCGAACAATCTCCGGAGCCTTGAATGCGGCGATCGATCCAGTGATGCCGAGCACGATCAGTCGCCCGCTCAGTGGTCCGTTCGCGCCAGTTGGCCCGCCGCTCATGTGCGGACGCTCCGCGGGAGGGCGAGGAGTGCGCGCACCACAAGATCTGGGTCACGGAGATCGGCGCGAATTCCCGCGCTCCAGCCCGCAGTCGCCGCGCCACCTGTGAGGCTGATTGCTGGCGCTGGCGACCCTGGGTCGCGTCGCTCCATTTCGGCGACGCTCTCTTCAATCAGTGCCGTAAGACCGCCACGCGCGCCGCGCAAGATCCCGGCGGCGAGTGCGCTCTCTGTTGATGCGCCGATCGGCCCTGGAATCTCTGGACTCTCGTCATAGAGGGTGACTTCGGGAAGCGCAGCGGTTCCACTCGCGAGTGCACGCGCGGCGAGAAGTGGTGATGCGGCGATTGCGCCACCGAGAAGCTCACCTGCTCGGCTGACGCACGTTAGCGTGAGCGCCGTACCGAGCGTCACCGCAATCGCACCGCGCTGGTTCGGCACACCGTGTTGCGCATACGTGAACCAGGCGGCGAGGGCGCGATCGACGCCGATGCGATCAGGCTCCTCAAGGCGGGAGACGAGCGGGAGATCCCCACTTCGAAGCACGTCAACTGCGATCGTTCGCGCCACGGCAACGTCGCGGAGCGCGGCGGTGCCGTCGGGGACGACGCTCCCAACGACGAGTTCGGTGGCGGCACCCCCTTCGCTAGCAGCGAGGTCGAGGAGCGCCTCAGCAACGGTGCGCCAGGCGCCAGCATCACGGGGGTTTGCAGGGGTGGCGACGCGCAGGGAGACGAGGGCGCCTTCGCGGAGGTAGCCGACCTTCGCGGCGCTGTTCCCTAGATCAATGGCGTAGCGCACGAGCCGATGATAGGCGGGGCGGGGGATCGGCGGGCGCGTGCTCGCGGCACGAAGGCGGCTGCGCTAGGCTCTCCCTCTCATGGATCATGACCACGACGAGCAGGCACCCGGCCTCTTTGTGAATCGAGGACTTGCGATCCTGCGCGCGGATAAGGCGAACGTCCTCCGCCCGCTGCTTCGGCAGACCGTGGCCTATGAGCACCGCGTCGGGGGGGAGCTCATCGCGCGGGGGATGGGCTGGGTTGAGGAGGTCATTGGTGACGACCCAGAGATCTCTTCCATCTTCACGCCGCTCACCATCACGATCAATGTGGACGCATTTCAGAGCGTCGAGTTTGACCTCTCTGAGCCTGGCCATCTTCGGTACACGTTGCGTAGCAACGACGCCGTCGTGGAGATTGAGTACCGCGCCGGTGCGATCATCCCGCGAAGTGAACCGGTGCGAACCTGGCTTGAGTACCGGGGCGAAGAGTACGTGCAGATTGAACTTCCAACGCAGGCGTGGCCGAGTGCCGACGCCGCCTCCGACGTTTCGGAGCCTGGGCGTAGCGACTCCTGAAACACCGCGCCATTCGCTCCCGCGCGCTTCGCGGGGGCTCCCTAAAATCGTCGGTCTTCATCCACACCCCAGCGGCACGAAGTGTCGCGATTGCCATTGCGATCGGTGCAGGCTCACGACACGAGCGCCCGTCGGAGCGCGGAGCGGCACACCTTCTTGAGCATCTCTGCTTTCGTGGAATTCCTGGCGCAGAAAACTCCGCCGCTCTCGCCCACGCCATGGAGTCGCTTGGGGCAACGTCAAATGCGGGGACTGATCGAGAGAGCACGATCTACTGGATCCATGTTCCTCAAGCCGTTGCGGTGGAAGCGGCACGGCTGATCGGCGCGGTGGCGCTTGCACCACTCCTGCACCCAGAGCACATGCGCATTGAGCGTCAGATCGTGATTGAAGAGATCCGCTCGTACGACGATGATCCGAGCGAACAGGCGGGGACGGCGTTGGATCGTGCCCTCTTTGGCGTGCACGCACTTGGACGAGAGATCGCAGGACGACCTGCGGAGGTCCGCGCACTTCGGCATGAAGCGGTCGCTCGCTTTCATGCGCGCACCTACACGCCCGCGGCAACCACCCTCGCGATCGCGGGTGACCTCACCCTCGCTGACGCAGAGGCGGTCGCTCGAGCAGTGCGCGCATCACTCGGAGCGCAAGCCGCCCCGCCGCGTCCGGTCAGTGGTCGCACCGCGTTGACGCGCGTCTCTGCGCGCGGCGAAGGGATCGTTGCCAAGATCCGAGACGGTGAGCAGGCACAGTTCGCCCTTGGCCTCCCCGCGTTGCGGCGAGAGGATCCGGATGCACCAGCACTTGAGCTCCTCTCCACGATCCTTGGCGACGGATCTGCGAGCCGACTCTTCCTTGAGCTTCGCGAAGATCGTGGACTGGTTTACGACATCAGTGCGAGCAGCGTTGAGTACGCAGATGCAGGTGCCTTCATCGTTTCCGGCGGCGCCGACCCCTCAAAGGTCATCCCCGCGTTGCAGTTGGTGACGGCGGCACTTCGTCGTCTCGCGCGCGAAGTTCCGAGTGAGGGAGAGATTGAGCGCGCACGCGCCTATCTTGCTGGGCGACTCGAGCGCGCAGCGGATGACCCGCGAGGGCTCGCGGAGTGGCACGCGAGCCAGCGTCTCCTCCGTCGATCACCACAAGAGCTCCCAGATCTCCTCGCCGAGATCATGCGCGTGCGCCCCGCCGATCTTCTCCGCGTTGCGCGCCGCCTCGTCAAGGTTGGCGGCTTCCGGGTTGGCCTCTCCGCGCCTCGAACGACGGTCGCGGCACTCCGACGCGCGGCGGCGCGAGGCGACCTTGACCCATCGCTACTTCAGCCCCGAACGCGGTGATCGGCTAGGCTCTCACCATGAAGTCAGAACGCACCCTCGTCCTCGTCAAGCCAGATGGCGTCCAGCGACTCCTTGCTGGTCGCGTGATCTCTCGCTTTGAGGATCGCGGTCTGAAGATCGTTGCGATGAAGCTGATGCCTGTGAGCAGGAAGCTCGCCGAGACGCACTATGCGGTGCACGCGGCCCGACCATTCTTCGCCGGCCTTGTTGACTTCATCACATCGGGGCCAGTCGTTGCCCTCGTCCTCGAGGGGCCGAACGCCATCACCGTTGTGCGCTCAATGGTTGGTGCGACAAAGCCGCATGAAGCGGCACCAGGGACGATCCGCGGCGACTTCGGCCTTGAGACGGCGAAGAACCTGATTCACGCATCCGATGCACCAGAGACTGCCGCGGCAGAGATCGCCCTCTGGTTCACGCCGGGTGAACTTGTGGAATACACACGTGGCGTTGACGACTGGGTGCTCTCCGACGAGGAGTAGTTGCTAGGGGAGATCTCCTGGCACCACCGTCGCCTCAGGCGCCGGTCGCAGCAACTCAGAGGCGGCAGATTCAACATCAATGACGCCTGCGGCGGCGCCCGCAATCAAGATCGTCCCAGCGAGCATTGCAATGGTGACGGGGTGAGTCACCCTACGGACCTCTGTCCGCTCAACATCGCGACTCTTCTGTGAGAGGCCAACAAGCAGGACTCGGAACACTGCTGCGACCAGTGCGACAGCACCGGCAAGCGCAACGACGACGGTGATCACACTCCCGCTCGCGCCGATCACGTTGGCACGTGCGGACCAGAGTGCACTTCCCGGCACCGCAATCAGCGCAACGATCACCCCGAGCAAGACGAGTCCGATCGCACTCGTGTGCCGAGCCCATCCGGTCAGGTCCTGGAGTGAGACGAGGTCGTAGCGGCGCCGAATGGCGGCGCGCCAGATCCCAAAGAGTGAGATGACGAGCGTTGCGGGGATTACGAGCTCATGCGGCGCAAGGGTGGAGGGTCTAGCGATCACCGCGGCGAGTCCGAGCGCGAGCCAGCCACTACTACCAACAGCGAAGAAGCCGAGCACCTCTCCAACGTCGTCATGGAGGAGCGCGGAGATGCCTCCGAAGAGCATGGTGAACGCACCAGTTGCCACCAGGATCGGAAGGACCGCGCCGCCGATCGGATCACTCACCGCCGAGATCAGCAGTGAGAGTTCACTGAAGATGATGAGGGTGATCGCTGCGGGGATCCATACGCCCACCATGAGCGACCCAACAATCGGCAGCGAGTCGAAGATGCGTACCAAGCGGTGATGAAAGGGGAATGCGCCAATCGAGGCGAGGACGATAAGGGAGAGGGAGAGGGCAACGCCAGCGGTGAGCGACGCCGTGGTCGCATAGGCGGGATCGGTCGCAGAGAGAGGGATCGCAGAGCGCAAGAGCTCAGCAACCACAGTGAGCGTGATCAGCACGCCTGCGCTGCGAAGGTCTCGGAAGACGGCGCGGGCTCGTTCGGCGTCCTCTTTCCCGCCCGCCGCGAGTGCGGCAAGTGACGTCCCGCCGATAAGCAAGAGCGTGATCGGCGCAAGTCCGATCGGGATTGCGAGCGCAAGGTCAATGACTGCAAGTCCGAAGAGGGCAACCTGCCCCATCGCGCCTGCGCGTCGACCCTCACCAACGGCAACGATAATCGCGAAGATGGGTCCGCCGAGGGCGACGAGGAGTCGCCCCGGTTGTGACGGGTTGATTGACAGCTCTCCGATTGAGAGCGTTGATGTCACGCCAGCGCCAGCAACAAACGCTGCACCGCCGCTGAGCAGCAGGAGTGCCACTACGAGATAGCGTGCTCGCGTTGCCGCCTGAAGCGGTGCTCCGAAACGCTTCGCGCTGATAAGCGGGACCGCAACAAGACTGACCAGCGCAAGGGCGAGTGGCGCGAGCGCGCGGAGGGCGCTGAGGAGGAGGAGGCCTTGAGCGTCGCTCACGCCTCTTCCGCCTTCGTCAGTTGGCCTGCGACCGCGGTCCCGGTCAGCAGCAGTGCAGCGAAGCCTCCCGCGATGACCAGCGAGCTAAGCGCGTCGAGTGGACCAAGGATTGCTGCGCGGAGCAGGAGAGCGCCGGAGAGCGTCACCACCGCGGCTCGCGCCGTCGCCTCAACGTATCGACTGGTGAGAAGTGGTGGCAGTCCAATCAGAAGCATCGCAACGCCAGCGCTTCGGAGGAGTGTCGAGCTCCCTTCAATGGGTAGTGCGAGTGGAATTGCGCCGAGCAGGAGTCCAGCGGCGGCCGTTGCCACGACTACGGGGTGTTCGCTCAGCGTGGAGGCGATGCGCCGCGGTGCAAGGTCGTGGGCGAGCGCTCGTGGCGTCAAGAGGCCAGGTGGGAGCGCAACGAGGATTGCGCCATAGATGGCGGCGAGTCGCAACACAAGCGTGAGTGGGACTTCGTCGGTCGGATGGAACTCAAGGAGCGCAACGGCAGTGGCGGCAATGATCAGCGCGATCCACGCACCGCGTCGTGCACTCGTGACGGCGAGTGCGGCGCCGAGCGTTGCAATAATGGTAAGGGGGAGCTCGAGGCTGAATCCGTTCACGGCACGATTGGATAGGACGGCGGCACGATGATGCTCATCCGGTCAATGGGGAAGTAGCGCACGAATGCTCGCCCGATCACACTTGACGTTGGGATCGAGCCATAGGCTCGAGAGTCTGAAGAGTTTGATCGATGGTCGCCGAAGACGAGGAGCTCTTCGGCGCCGAGTGTCCAGGTGGCCGCCTCCTCAACGCCACTCCCGCTGTCCAAATAGACATACGGCTCGTCAACCCGCGTCCCATTGACCGTGAGCCCCTCAGGTCCGATCGCAATCGTCTCCCCGGGGAGGCCGACCACGCGCTTGATGTACGGGGTCCCATCGCTACTGGATGGCCAACTCTCTGGCGGACGGAAGATCACCACATCACCGCGGTTGAAGCCTGTGAATCGAGGGGTCAGTTTGTCCACCATCACGTACTCGCCAGGCTGGAGTGAGTTCTGCATGGAGGTCTGCTCCACGCGGAAGGGCTGGGTGACAAGGGCTTGGAGGAGGTAGAAGGCGATCACGGTGAGCGCAACGGTTTGAGCGATCTCAATCAGGAGGTGGCGCTTCCGCATGCGGGGAGTATAGGGGTGGGCATGCGTGGATCGCCTCCACGGTTGACCCCCCTCGGGAGTGCGCCCTACCATCGCGCTACTGGGTGCCCATCCCAGTCGGGTCGCAGATGTGGCCCGTAGCCCGACAGACGCCCGACCCGAAGCGCGGTGCACGCACCGCGGCCACGCGACGGATCTGGACGCATCGGAGGAGTGTTCAAACAATGGAAATCACTACGACGCTGCTGCAGAGTTTGATTCTCCCAGCAGGTATCGTCGCCGTCCTCTTTGCCATCTGGCTCGCGAACGACGTCCTTGGACGTGATCGCGGGACCAAGGCAATGCAAGAGGTCGCCGGCACAATCTTTGAAGGGGCGGTCGCCTTCATGCGACGCCAGTACTTCACGATCGCTGCACTCGCAGTGGTCGGCTCAGTTGCGATCGGCGCGCTGATCTCGGTCTTTGAGACCGCGGAAGTTGCCGAGACGAGCATCTACGGGGTAGAGCTCGGCATTCGCACCGGCCTCAGCTTCCTCTTCGGCGCGATCTGCTCGATGGCCTCCGGGATCATCGGCATGTACATCAGCGTCAAGGCGAACCTGCGCACCACCGCCGCCGCGCGTGACGGCGTGGTGAAGGCGGTCCAGGTTGCAATGCGCGGTGGAGCCGTCTCTGGCTTCCTCGTCGTTGCACTTTCACTGCTCGGCGTCTACGGCGTCTTCGTCGCCTTCGGTGGCTTGACGAATCCTGCCGAGGCTCCGTTCCTCATTGTTGGCTACGGCTTCGGCGCCTCGTTCGTTGCGCTCTTCGCGCAGCTGGGTGGCGGTATCTACACCAAGGCGGCAGACGTTGGGTCTGACCTCGTTGGCAAGGTTGAGAAGGGCATCCCTGAGGATGACCCCCGCAATGCGGGCGTGATCGCCGACCTCGTTGGCGACAACGTGGGCGACTGCGCTGGTCGCGGCGCTGACCTCTTTGAATCAACAGCGGCTGAGAACATCGGCGCGATGATCTTGGGCGTTGGCGCGTATACGATCGCAACCACAGCTGGCTGGGCAAACCCAGAGGCCTGGATCTTCTTCCCACTCGTTGTCCGCGCCTTCGGGCTTGTGGGCACGATCGTCGCAATGTTCTTCGTGAACGGCCGCGAGGATGAGGATCCAATGAACATGCTCAACCGCGGCTACTGGGTCACCACGGCCCTTTCGGCCGTTGGAATGGCAATCACCTGTGCGGTGATGTTGCAGACAGGCGGCACTGACGCCTGGCTCTACTTCTTCGGCGCTGGTGTCGTTGGCCTCGCAACGAGCGTTGCCTTCGTCTACATCACCCAGTTCTACACGGCGGGTTCGTACCGCCCAGTTCGTGAGCTCGCAGAGGCGAGCCGCACGGGCGCCGCAACGAACATCATTTCTGGTACCGCGGTGGGCTTTGAGACCACGCTGGTGACCGCGGTCTCCATCTCCATTGCGATCTTCACATCGCACTGGTTCGGCGAGCAGGCGGCAATCGCCGCAGGCCTCGTTGGCGAAGACGTTTCTAAGTTCGGAATCTTCGGGACCGCTGTGGCCACCATGGGCATGCTCATGACCACGGCGTACATCCTTGCCATGGACACCTTCGGCCCAATCACGGACAACGCCGGCGGTATCGCCGAGTTCAGCCGTGCACCGAAGTCGGTCCGTCACATCACGGACCGCTTGGACGCAGTGGGCAACACGACGAAGGCCCTCACCAAGGGCTATGCGATCGCTTCGGCATCGCTCGCCGCGTTCCTTCTCTTCTCGGCGTACCGAGATAAGGTCAACCTCATTCTTGAGCGTGCCGGTCGGCCGATCATGGACACGGTGAACATCGCAGATGTGAACGTCTTCATCGGCGCACTCATCGGCGCAATGCTTGCCTACTTCTTCAGCTCCCTCGCAATTCGTGCGGTGGGGAAGACGGCGCAGTCAATCATTGTTGAAGTTCGACGTCAGTTCCGCGAGTCGCCAGGGATCATGACCTATAAGGTCCGCCCTGACTATGCTCGCGTCGTTGACATCACCACTAAGGCGGCACTGCGCGAGATGATCGCGCCAGGCGTTGTTGCGGTGGCAACTCCAGTCGTTGTTGGCATCCTCCTCGGCTATGAGGCGGTCGGCGGCATGTTGATCGTTGGAACGATCAGCGGCGTGCTCCTTGCCACGGTGTTGAACAACTCCGGCGGCGCATGGGATAACGCAAAGAAGTACATCGAGTCTGGTGGACTTAAGGACGCCAAGGGGAAGGTTCTTGGCAAGGGGAGCGACGCGCACGCCGCAGCGGTGGTGGGCGATACGGTTGGCGACCCATTCAAGGACACCGCTGGCCCGTCGCTTCACGTGCTCGTGAAGTTGCTCGCCACGGTCACCCTGGTGCTCGCACCACTCTTCATCGGGCCAGCCTGATCGAGGGGTAACGCGGGCGCGAGGCGCTCGCGAATCGAACGTAACGGTTGCGTGTGGGCGGTGCTCCCTTCGTGGGGGTGCCGCCCACCGCTATGGTGCACAGGTATTGGTGGAGACCAGCGGGAGCTCCGCGTGCAACCTGAAAGAGAGGTGTGAGGATGGGTGATCTAACCGGCGTCTCAGACCTCCTCCTCGCCGTGCTACTTGGGTTGGTACAGGGGATGACGGAGTTTCTCCCAATCTCATCATCGGCACACCTCTACGCGATTCCGTATCTCTTCTCGATTGATCACCCACTCCTTTCGTCGCGCGCATTTGCCGCCGTCGTGCATTTAGGGACGCTCGCTGCGGTACTCGTGGTGCTCAGGAGTGATGTCTCCCGACTTTTAGGCACGGCACTCCGACTCGTCTTCTCGCTCGGACGTCGGCGTGGGGAGGGCGCCGACGAGCGCCTCATCCTCGCAATCGTCGTTGGTACGGTGCCCGCGGTGGCCTTCGGCCTTCTCGCTGGTGACTTCCTTCAGAGCAGTGTGCGCACGCCGCTCGTCGTGGCGGCCGCGGTGCTCGCTGGTGCGTTGCTGCTCTGGGTGGCGGATCGTGCGTCGAGTCTTGAGCGACCACTCAGTGGAATCTCAGCGATCGATGGACTTCTGATCGGCGTTGCGCAGGCGCTCGCTCTGATTCCTGGCATCAGTCGATCTGGCGCGACGATCAGCGGCGGACTCCTGCTCGGATTTAGCCGTGATGCAGCGGCGCGAATCAGCTTCCTGCTCGGCGCCCCAGCCATCGCTGGCGCGGGACTACTGGAGCTGCGCGGACTTCTGGCAGACGGAGTAGATCTTCAGGGTGCCGCACCACTCCTGGCTGCCGGTTTGACTGCCGCATTTATCAGTGGTCTCGCGGCGATTCGACTCCTCCTCCGGATTCTCAGCGGCGGGAAGCTCTGGAGCTTTGCGCTGTATCGGATCGTGTTTGCGCTGATTCTCCTTGGCACCGCGCTCACACGTGGCGAGATCTAGCCCGTGAGTCTGCAGTGGATCTAGGGAAGGAGTTACGGCACCGAGCGCTGCGCGACATCGTCTCGCGGCGCCCAATCCGGACACAGCGCGAACTTGTTGCCGCCCTGAAGTCGCAGGGGATTCCGGCAACACAGGCAACGCTGAGTCGCGACATCACCGAGCTCGGACTCACCAAGGTGGAGCGCGGCGGTTCGCTTGCGTACGCGCTCCCTGCGGGTGCCGGTGTTGAGCAGACCGCTGAGGCGCGTCTCGCGTCGCTCCTTTCGGATGCCCCAGCGGAGATCGCTTCGGCTGGTTCCATCCTCGTCCTGAAGACGCTCCCTGGGAGTGCGCACGCAATCGCCGCGTCGCTCGATCGTCTCCACCTCAAGGAGGTCGTGGGCACGGTGGCGGGGGACGACACCCTCTTTGTGGCGGTCCGCGACGAGGCGGCGCTCCGCTCACTCCGAACGCGCCTCCGCGCTCTGGCGGCTCGAGAGGGGCGTACCTCGGGCGACCGCTAGGATTCGCTCATGTATTGGGCAGACGAACTCGCAGAACGCGTCCAGGGACCTCAGGTGGTCAACGACTCCAAGACGCCCTCCGGCACCGTTCACGTGGGAAGCCTGCGCGGCCCAGTTGTTCATGACGTGATCGCGCGTGCACTGCGCGCACGTGGTGTCCCCGTAGAGTTCCGCTACGGCGTGGAGGATATGGACGCCATGGATGCGCAGGCGCTCCTTACTCCAGATGCCGTGGAGAAGTACATGGGAGTACCTCTCTCTCTCGTCCCTGCACCAGAGGGGTCAACGGCAACCAACTACGCGCGTCACTTTGTTGAGACGCTCTTCTTCCCAACCTTTGCGCGCCTAGGGATTCGACCTGAGTTCTACTGGCTCTCAGAGATCTATCCAACAGGGAAGATGGATCCGTACATGCGTATCGCTCTTGATAAGGCACAGGTGATTCGCGACCTGTATGTGCGAGTGAGCAACGTTGAGCGTCCAGCCGGCTGGCTCCCTGTGCAGGTGATCTGTGAGTCGTGCAACCGCGTTGGAACCACGCTCGCAGATGATTGGGATGGCGCCACCGTGCGCTACCGCTGCCTCCCTGACTATGTGGCATGGGCGAAGGGGTGCGGCCAGGAGGGTCGCGTTGCACCGTTTGGTGGCGCCGCGAAAATGCCGTTCAACGTGGAGTGGGCGGCGAAGTGGTCGCTGATGGGGATCACGATTGAAGGGTGCGGCAAGGACCTCTCAACGAAGGGCGGATCACGCGATCGCAGCGAGGCCGTGTCGCGTGAAGTCTTTGATCGCGAGCCGCCGATCAACGTGATGTACGAGTTCCTCAATGTGGGCGGGAAGAAGATGTCCACCTCAAAGGGGCGCGGCGCCGCTGCGCACGCCGTCGCAGAGTCAATTCCGCCAAGCGCGCTGCGCTTCCTCTTCCTGCGCCCGCGACCAAACCAGGCGATCGACTTTGACCCCTCTGGCACCGATGCGATTCCACGTCTGCTGGATGAGTACGACCGCATCAGCAACGCGACCGCTGGGAAGGCGGTGCGCGGTGAGCTGCCACTCGATCACGAACGGATGCACTTCTATAGCCAGGTGGCAGATGGGGATGCGGCGTCGGCCGCTACCGCAGCAGCCGCCTGGCGGCCAGCATTTGGACAGCTCTCCCTCCTCTTGCAACTCCCTGGCGTGGATGCCCCAGCACGTGCAGCGGAAGAGAAGGGTGGCGCGCTGACGGCGGGCGAGCAGCAAGAGTTGGATGAGCGCATTGATGCGGCGAAGCACTGGCTTGCGGACTACGCGCCCGATGAGGCGCGCATCGCCGTGCGCGACGATCTCCCAGCGGATGCCGTCCGCGAACTCAGTGCGCAAGAGCGCGCCTGGCTCCTCGCCCTTGCAGATGCGGCGGATGCGGCGAAGCCAACCGGCGGCGAGGCGTGGCAGAGCCTCATCTTCAGCGCAGCCAAGGAGGGGGGTCTGCAGCCCGTACGTGCCTTCGCGTCGCTCTACGCCGCCTTCCTCGGCCGCACCAACGGCCCGCGCGCTGGCTGGCTCCTCGCCGCACTGGATCCCGCACTGGTGGTCACGCGCCTACGCGCCGCCGCCGCGATTCAGTAGAGTGCGCGCATGAGTGGAGTACGGGTATGAGCGTCGGGACACAGCGACTGCGAGACGACGCCGACCGCCTGCGTGCAGGCGCGATCGCCAAACGCGAAGATCCCGCCGTTGTTGACGCCGCCCTCGCCGCCGACACGAGTCGCCGCGAACTCTCCGTCAAGGTTGACGCGCTCCGCGCCGAGCGGAAGAGCATCTCTGCTGAAGTTGGTGCACTCCTCGCCGCTGGCACCGCCAAGGACGACGCGAAGGTGGTTGCCGGAAAGGCGGCCTCACAGAAGATCGCCGATCAGCTCACGCAGCTGGAAGAGCAGCTCGCAACCGCGGAGGCGGCGCTAGAAGATGCGCTCCTTCGAATTCCGAACCCGCCCGATGAAGACATCCCCGTTGGTGGCGCTGAGGCGAACCGCAGCATCCGCACCTGGGCGCCGTCGGGGCACCCTGGAATCCCTGCAGACGGGAGTGCACCAGCAACGGCGCCAGCACCAGAACACGACGCAGTGGCCGAACGGCTCGCCATCTTTGATCTGGAGCGCGGCGCAAAGGTGGCGGGTGCCGCCTTCCCTGCGTATCGCGCGGATGGCGCCGCGCTGATTCGCGCGCTGATCAACCTCTTCCTTGACACGCATGTGCGTGAGAACGGTTTCACGGAGATCTGGCCACCGATCTTGGTGAATGAGGCCTCTGCACGTGGCACGGGGCAGATCCCTGACAAGGAAGACCAGATGTATGTGGTCGGTCGTGACGGCTTCTACCTTGCCCCAACCGCAGAGGTCCCCGTCACGAATCTTCACCGTGACGAGATCTTGGACGGCGCGCAGCTGCCGATTCGCTATGCGGCCTACACCCCCTGCTTCCGCCGTGAAGCGGGTGCCGCCGGTCGCGAGACGCGCGGCATCCTCCGCCTGCACCAGTTCGACAAGGTGGAGATGGTCAGCTTTGAGCGGCCAGAGGAGTCGCGCGCCGCACTCGAGTGGCTCACCGAGCGCGCCGAGATTCTGCTGCAGCGACTTGAACTTCCGTACCGGGTGCTGCTGATGGCGACAGGCGACATGGGCTTCGTCCAGATGCGCAAGTACGACCTTGAGGTCTGGGCGGCGGGATCAAAGCGTTGGCTTGAGGTCTCGTCCTGCTCCAACTTTGGCGACTATCAGGCGCGCCGCATGGCAATCCGACATCGCAGCGAGCCGGGCGCCAAGCCCGAGCTCGTTCATACGTTGAACGGTTCTGGCCTCGCCATCCCGCGCGTCCTCGCGGCGCTGCTGGAGAACGGGGCGCAGCCAGACGGGAGCGTCAAGCTCCCCGCCGTGCTGCATCCGTATCTCGGCGGCCGCACGCACCTTCGCCCGCCGGCCTGATCTCACCCGCCGCATCCGATAGACTGCGCAGCGGAGGGGTGCCGGAGTGGTTGAACGGAGCTGTCTTGAAAACAGCCCAGGCTGGTAACGGTCTGCGGGGGTTCGAATCCCTCCCCCTCCGCCACACCGCATGAAGCGGCTCGGTCTCTGTGCCGGCTGCGCGGAGGCGCGCGAGATCACCAGTGGACGAGGTTCTGACTTCTTGCGCTGCGGTCTCTCTGATCGCGACTCGCGCTATGCGCGATATCCGCGCCTCCCAGTGATGCGCTGTGCCGGTTTTACTCCTGCGACTCCGCTCGACGTGTCGCCGCCATCAGCAGCTCCCAAAGCGCCCGAAGATCCTCAGGACTGAGCGCGCCAGCACCACGTGCGCCGATGCGCGCCAGAAGTTGCGCCTCTCGCTCTGGATCGTGCACTGGGCGACCTAGCGCCGCCTTAGCGGCACCCGCCTCCAGCGCAAAGTTCGTGCGCTCCTCCAAGAGTTTCAGCAGTTCGCTATCAATGCGATCAATCTCGCCGCGAATCTCGGCAAGTCGTGTGGCGGGATCGCCGCTCACGTGGTCACCTCCGCGCGCAGCTCGGCGATCAGCGCAACGGCGCGTTCGTAGCCTGCGGCGAGCATGCCGCGCACTGCAACGGCGGCGACATCCTCAAGGAGGCTGATGTGGCGGAATGCTTCACGCTCTTCAGGGTTGGAGAGGTGCACTTCGGCGAACGGACGCTCGACGGCCAAGAGTGCATCGCGGAGGCTGACGCTGGTGTGCGTGAGTCCACCAGGATTGATGATCACCCACGAGTAGTCGCGCACGTGGAGCCGGTCAATCAGATCTCCTTCATGGTTTGATTGAAAGGAATCAACGAGCGTCATCCCTGCAGCCTCTGCGGCGGTGGCAACACGCGTCTCAATCTCATCAAGGGTGGTCGTTCCGTAGCGTTCTGGCTCA
Organism: Candidatus Limnocylindrus sp.; assembly: GCA_040397155.1. Lineage (GTDB taxonomy): Bacteria > Chloroflexota > Limnocylindria > Limnocylindrales > Limnocylindraceae > Limnocylindrus. The sequence goes on along the minus strand of JBBAWP010000002.1, from coordinate 9,995 downwards.
CGCTCGCCGAGCAGGTTGAGGCTAGGGCCGTTGAGCAGCAGGATTTCGTTGCCAGCCGCATGTGCGCGCGTGCGCGGTGAGAGTTCTCCGGCGCGGATGCGTGTGGCTCGCTCGGTCACCGTTTCCCTCCACTCCCCGCCAGCATCTGCGTGGCGGCACGTAGGACGAGGCTAGCAGGGACATCGTCGCGGATCTCGAAGGCGCGCTCCGTTGCGAGGACCCAGCGAATCTTCCCGCCCGCAACCTTCTTGTCGCGCGTCGTGGCGTCAACCAGCGCGGCGGGGGACTCGCGGCGAGGAGCGACGCCAAGGCCGAGCGCGTCCAGCAGTGCGAGTGCACGGGAGGCGCGTGCTGCTGGGGTGACGCCGAGCTCTTGGCCGATGGTGAGCGCTGCGCGAAGCCCATAGCCGACCGCCTCGCCATGCAGGATGCCCTTGTAGTTTGCCGCCTGCTCCAGCGCATGCCCGAGCGTGTGCCCGAGGTTCAGGCTCATGCGCAAGCCCGCCTCTCGCTCATCGCCTGCGACGACGGTGCACTTCCACCACCCGGCGCGCTCCACGATCTCTGCATAGGTGCCGTCTTCATGCAGTGACGCGTCGCCTGCCGCGATGCGCGTTGCGCACTCTTCAAGGAGGGTGAAGAGGCGATCTTCACCGAGGAGTGCAATCTTCACCGCCTCACCCATTGCTGCAACGATCTCCCGCGTTGGCAGGGAGCGCAGCGCATCCAGATCGGCGATCACGGCGATCGGCTGATGGAATGCGCCGACCAGGTTCTTCCCCTCTGGGAGGTCAACGCCCGTCTTCCCTCCCAGTGATGCATCCAGTTGTGCGGCGAGTGTGGTTGGGACGGCAACCCAGTCAATGCCGCGCAGATAGAGGGCGGCGAGGAGTCCCGCTGTGTCTGTCAGCGCGCCACCACCAACGGCAACGATGAGGTCGCCCCGCTCAATGCCAGCGGCGGCGAGAGTGCGCGCGGCGTCGTCAATCACGGTCAACTGCTTTGCCGACTCCCCGGACTTCAACGTGAGCGGCGTCACACTGATCTTTGCGCGCTTTAGCGCCGCAGCGATCGTTGCTCCGATCGCGCGCTCCGCATTCGGTTCGCTCACCAAGACCACACGACGTGCGTTCCGTGTCCTCAAGACGCGGAGCAGCGACTCCGTTGCAATGCCAACGCCAAGATCCCACTGCCCTGATGGGAGGGCCGCCGAGAGGAGGTGACGTCCGCCACCGCGTGGCGAGTTTTGGAGGAGCTCAATGGCGGGTGCTGCGAGCGTTCCTGGACTCTTCTTACTCTCCAGGCGTGCCCCGATCGCGTAGAAGCGCGATCGCTCTGCGCGGAGGGTGCGCAGTGTCTCCTCTGGGTTCCCTCGCTTCATCAGGGGGCGCACTACGCGCGCGGTTCGGAGCCTTCCAGCGATCACCGCATCTGGAGCGTCAAGCCAGAGGATGCGGGCGCACTGGCTGATCACCCAACGGTTGCGCGGATCAACGAGCGTCCCGCCACCAAGTGCAACGATTCGACCAATGCCGAGTGCGGCAGCGGCCCCCCCAGCCGGCGGTGTGACCTCATCAAGCGCGGCAACGGCAGAGCGCTCGCGGATGCGGAATCCCGCTTCACCTTCGCGCGCGAAGATTCCCTCCACGCTGTCTTTTGCAACACCCGTGCTTGCGATGATGCTGCGGTCAAGGTCGAGCAGCGGAACGTTCAGCTGCGATGCGAGCCTGCGTCCGAGGGAACTCTTCCCCACGCCGGGGAGGCCGACGAGCGCAAGGTTGCTTCGTCGCGTCCTCATCGGGATCTAGTCGTCGCCGCCGGAGCCTGCGGCGCTTGTCCCGCTCGCATCTGTCTCTGGATCGTGTGCGCCGCCGGCGACCGGTGCACTGCGCGGTGTTGCGGCACGCGCGCGAAGTGCGTCAAGGTTCGCCCTGATCTCTTCGAGTGAGTCGCCGCCAAGCTTCTCCAGCAGGAAGGGGATGAGTGCGAGGGCGACCATCGCTTCGCCAATCACGCCCGCCGCTGGGACCACGCTGATATCTGAACGTTCGTAATGCGCCTTCTCCACCTTCTCACCGCTGATCAGATCAGCGGAAGGGAGTGGTCGGGCCAGGGTGCTGATTGGCTTCACCGCCGCGCGGATCACGAGTGGCTCGCCGTTGCTCACGCCACCCGTCAATCCACCGGCACGATTCGTGCGGTGTACCCACGCGCCGGCCGCAGTGCGCCCTTCAATCACGTCATGAACCTCTGATCCAAAGATGCGGGTCTGCTCAAAGCCGAGACCGAACTCCACCCCCTTGACGCTCTGGATGCTCATCACCGCTTGTGCGAGTGCCGCATCAAGTCGACGATCCCAGTGCACATAGGAGCCGAGTCCGATCGGCAGGCCCTTCACCACTACTTCAAAGACTCCGCCAACGGTGTTCCCCGCCTCGCGCGCCTCATCAATGCGAGCGACCATGCGCGCCTCCGCGACCGGATCAGGGCAGCGCAGCGGGCTCTCCTCAGACTCCTCGCGCGTCCGCGTGCACGCCTGTGGGTCCACGGCTACACCGCCGACCTCCGCGGTGAACGACCAGATCTCCACGCCGAGCGCGCTGAGCAGCGCCTTCGCCACACCCCCCGCGGCAACGCGCGCCGTGGTCTCGCGCGCCGATGCGCGCTCGAGCACATTGCGAACATCATCAAAGCCGTACTTGAGTGCGCCGGCGAGATCCGCGTGTCCTGGGCGGACGCGGGTGACGGGGATTGCGCGCTTCGTCCCCTCTGCAGCACTTGCGGCAAGCTCGGCCGCATCTTCGGCGCTCAGTGGCTCCACCTGCATCACGCGCGTCCAGTTCTCCCAGTCGCGATTCTCAATCAGCAGCAGGATGGGGGAGCCGAGCGTGAGTCCGTGTCGGACGCCACTGCGAATGCGCGCGTGGTCCTGTTCAATCTTCTGACGCGCCCCGCGACCGTAGCCTCCCTGTCGGCGCTTCAGGTCAACGGCGATCGCCGATTCAGTGAGCGGAACTCCAGCGGGCATCCCCTCGACGATGACGCCGAGTTCAGGCCCGTGTGACTCACCAGCGGTCAAGAATCGAAAACTCACTTCACCCCTCCTAGTCCTTCGGACGACCCTTTTCTCTCCTTAGATGATGCCGCGGCGGCGGCGAGTGCGTCACGCATGATGCTGATTGGTGCGGGCCGCCCCGTCCAGAGCTCAAACGATGCGGCGCCCTGGAGGAGGAGCATCTCAAGTCCGTCGGTCGCCTCAGCGCCAGCGGCGCGCGCACTTCGTACCAGCGCGGTCCCGCCCGGGGCGTAGACGACGTCAATGACGTACTGACCTTCGCGGAATGCGGCGGCGGGGAGTGCAGGGGCGTCGTTCGGATTGAGTCCGACGCTGGTGGCCTGGATGACGATCCCCACGCGCGCCGCCTCTTCTACGAGGATCGATTCGTGCCACGGAACGGCTCGGATGGCGAGGTGCGGCCAAGACTTCTGCGCCGCAGCAACCACCTGTTCGGCGCGACGTAGGTGTCGGTTCGTGATGCTGATCTGGCCAACCGCTGCACCAACCAGCGCGGCAATTGCGGCGCGCGCCGCTCCACCCGCGCCAAGGATCAGTGCCGCCCGCGGCATGCGGCGACCATCAAGCAGCGCATCGAGTGAGCCGCGAAGCCCCGCAACATCCGTGTTTCGCCCCACGAGGCGACTCCCTGCGCGCGTGATCGTATTGACCGCCCCGATGCTTGCGCACTCCTCTGTCACCGAATCAAGGAGTGCACCGATCGTCTCCTTGTGCGGGATCGTGACGTTGGCACCGATCACGTCCGCATCTGCGCGCAGTGCGGCCACGGCGGCGGCAAGTTCCTTCGGCGGAACATCCATCACCTCATAGCGAACGGGGAGCCCGACATGGTTGAAGGCGGCCTGCTGAAAGGCGGGCGAGAGACTCTGCTTCACCGGGTGCCCTAAGAGCACGATGCGCTTACTCATGCTGGTGTGCCGTGCGCCGCGCCGCCTGCAACTCGGGCAGCGTCGTCAAAGAAGGTTGGGTAGCTCACCGCGGCCGCCTCTGGTTCATCGATCTCGACCGCCGCTCCGCCAACAAGGGCCGCCACCGCAAAGGTCATCGCCAGGCGGTGGTCCCCGCGGACGGCGGGAGCTCCACCCTTCGGTCGCTCGCCGCCGACAAAGTGCAGGTCGTCACCCTCAACACGGACGTGGAGCCCCAGCTGAGTCAGCCCATCCGCAACCCCTGCAATGCGGTCACTCTCCTTCGCTCGGAGCTCTCCAGCGCCGCGGATGCTGGTTGCACCGCGCGCCATCGTTGCCGCGAGCGAGAGGATCGGCATCTCATCAATGGCGAGCGCCACATCCTGCGGGGTGATTTCCACGCCGTGGAGGTCGGCACTGCGAACGCGAAGGTCGCCGACTGGCTCACCAGAACCGTCGTCTGGACCAGGCGTCTCTTCAATGGATGCGCCCATGCGGCGCAGGATCTCAATGACATGGCGGCGGGTGGGGTTCAGCGAGACGCCACGGATGGTGAGGTCGGCATCTGGGTGCAGGCTTGCGGCAACGAGCCAGAAGGCGGCGGAGGAGGGGTCGCCCGGAACGTGCACCTGCGGGATCGCTCGCAGCTCCGCCTCACCCTGCACGCGGATGGACCAGCTGCCGTCTCCCCCCTGCGTGCGGTTGATGGTGGCGCCGCGCGCCACAAGCATGCGCTCGCTGTGGTCGCGCGTTGCGACACTCTCTACATAGGTGGTGCTACCGCTCGCGGCGAGGCCGGCAATCAAGACACAGCTCTTCACCTGCGCGCTCGGCGTCTTTGAGCGCCACTCACCCCCCTTGAGGGTTCCGCCGACGATCCGTAGCGGCGCAGTCTCGCCCCGTTCGCCTGGCGCCCCCGTGGCCTCAACACCCATCGCGCGGAGCGGCTCAAGCACGCGCGCCATCGGGCGTCGGCGGAGCGATGCATCTCCGTCCAGCGTGTGCACTCCGTTGATTCCAGCTACAAGGCCCGCGCCGAGTCGTGCGCTCGTTCCCGAGTTGCCGCAGTCAAGACGGCCATCACCGTGAGCGGCAAGCGCGCGACGCCCAGGGGATCGCACGTGCCAGCGAGCCGTACCAGGCGCATCATCGGGCGCGGCTGGGAGCCGCTCACACGAGGCGCCGAGCGCCGCCATCATCCCTGCAGTCGAGCGCACGTCGTGTCCGTCGCCCGCCCCGCTGATCAGCGTCTCGCCGTTGGCGATCGCCGCAAAGATGAGCGCGCGATGGCTGATGGACTTATCGCCAGGGAGTCGCAGTTCGCCACGCAGGTGCGCTGCGGGGGTGACGCGGTGTGCCACGCCCTAACTCTTCGTCGGGCTCGCGCCAGCGGCACCCGGATCGTCGTGGAGCGGCGTGACCAGCGTATGGATGGAGCGCAGCTCACCCGCGAGTCGCTGGAACATCGGAATCGTGAGCGACTGCTCCCCGTCAGACCAGGCTTCCTCAGGCTTCGGATGCACCTCCACCATGATTCCGTCGGCTCCAGCCGCAACGCCGGCGTACGACATCGGCGCAACCATCCAACGCTTCCCTGTGGCGTGGCTTGGGTCCACGATGACAGGGAGATGCGTCAGCCTGCGAAGGATCGGAACGGCATTGAGGTCGAGGGTATTGCGCGCGGCGGTCTCAAAGGTTCGAATGCCGCGCTCGCAGAGGATGAGTTGCGTGTTTCCCGCCGCCAAGATGTACTCCGCGGCGAGGAGCCACTCCTCAATCGTCCCAGAGAGACCTCGCTTCAACATCACGGGCATGCGCGTTCGCCCGACCGCATTGAGGAGCGAGAAGTTCTGCATGTTGCGAGTGCCAATCTGAAGCACGTCGGCGAACTCGGCCACCATGTCAACCTGCGCTGGCTCCATCACCTCCGTGATGATGGGGAGACCGGTGCGCTCCCGCGCCTCCGCGAGGAGGCGGAGCCCATCAAGGCCGAGCCCCTGGAAGGCGTACGGCGAGGTGCGCGGCTTGAATGCGCCACCGCGAAGGAGCGTCGCCCCTGCGTCGGCCACACCCTGCGCAACTTCAAAGAGCTGATCACGAGATTCAATCGAGCAGGGACCCGCCATCAGCGTCAGGGAGCCGCCGCCGATCACCGCATCGCGCACTTTGACAACGGTCGGCGCATCACGGAACTCACGTGAGGCGAGGCGATACGGTCGCGTCGCGCGCTTCGCGCTTGCAACACCAGGGAGGGCGGCAAACTCTTGCTCCAGTGTGGCGCTCACCCCTGATGGGCCGAGGATTGCAAGGGTGGATCCGGTCGCCCCCTGCTCTTCATAGACTGCAAGCCCAGCCGCTACCGCGCGTTCGCGGACGGCACCCAGCTGCTCCGCTGTCGCTGCCTTGATCATTCGGACGAACATTTCAGGCTCCTGGTTTTCTGCCGGTGCCCCGGCGGGTTGGGGGAAAAGAAAAGAGCAGAGGGGGCCCCTCTGCTCACATCCCGGCCGGACCGCCGGTCAGACGCTAGGCGTCTGGGCGGGTCAGACCGGGCTCCTAAAGTAGCGGTACGTCGTCATGTGACTAACCCTACGGCTAACGGCGGGTCAGGTCAAGAATTTCCTCAACCGACCACCGATTTTTGGGGTGGGCGCGCCGCTTTTTGCGCGCCGCGCGCGCTCTGCACCACTCCCTGCGCATCAAATTTGAGCACGAAATCAGAGGTTTTTCATAAAATCCGCCAAATCAGCAGCGACGTGACGCGGCGGAGCGCATCACCGTGTGCAACGTCTCGGATCTGGTGCAATCCGGGTGCATTTGCGCCAAAAATCGGGGGCGGCTGGCCCCATCCGGTGGCCCGGGGAGGCCCGCCGAGTTGCGCCATGCACATTTGGGGTTGCACTTATCCACATTGTGTTTTACTTTTCAACAAGCCCCAGTTTTGGGGTGGAGTTAATGGCCGACCCGCCAGTCGGGTCGACCAGAGTGGAGGTCCAGAACATGGCAGTAAAGAAGCGAAGGAAGGCCGCTGCGAAGCGTAAGCCTGCCACCAAGCGACGGGCCAAGAAGGCCGTTGCCAAGAAGGCTCCTGCGAAGCGCAAGCGACGCAAGTCAGCCAAGAAGGCAGTTGCCAAGAAGGCCCCTGCGAAGCGCAAGCGACGCAAGGCGAAGAAGGCCGTTGCCAAGAAGGCTCCTGCGAAGCGCAAGCGACGCAAGGCGAAGAAGGCCGTTGCCAAGAAGGCTCCTG
>JBBAWP010000002.1:0-2664 GCA_040397155.1 Candidatus Limnocylindrus sp. | reverse complement strand
CAAGGCGAAGAAGGCCGTTGCCAAGAAGGCTCCTGCGAAGCGCAAGCGACGCAAGTCAGCCAAGAAGGCAGTTGCCAAGAAGGCCCCTGCGAAGCGAAAGCGCCGCAAGGCAGCCAAGAAGAAGTAACTAACTGGCGATCCGTCGAGGATCGTTTGAGGGAGGCGTCTGGGGAGACCCAGGCGCCTCTCTTTTTTCGCGCATAATGCGCAAATGAACAGCGCGGTGATTGTGAGCGACATGGACGGCACCCTGACCACCGCGGAGACGTGGCGCGGTGTGCATGACTGGGTGAAGGTGAACCGGCCGAGCGGCGCGGCACAGCGCTTTGTCACGGTTCGACTCCCACTCGTGATCCTCGCAAAGCTCGGCATCATCAACAAGGAACGCTTTCGAGCACGCTGGCTGAGCGATCTCGCAGCCCTGCTTCGCGGTGCAACCGTGGATGAGCTCAACGCGATGGGTGAGTGGGTCGTGGAGCACTACCTCTGGCCAGCGCGACGCATCTCCGGACTCACCGCAGTCGCTGATGCGGTTGCGAACGCGCGCACCGCAGGCGTGCAACTCCTCCTTGCCACCGGTGGCTACCAGCAGGTGGGCGATGCGTTTGCGCGTCGCATCGGTGCAGTCGCCGCTCTGGGCACCCCACTCGAGTTTGTTGACGGCGTCGCCACGGGTCTGCTTGCGGGGGCAACGCAGAGTGGTGAACAGAAGGCCGCAGCGGTGAGTCGGCGCGCGGCGGGGGGAGAGATCCTCGCCGCCTTCGGTGACACCGCGGCAGACATCCCACTCCTCGCCGCCGCTCGTCGCGCCGTTGCCGTTGCGCCGGACAAGCAACTCCGCGAAGAGGCCCAGCGACGGGGCTGGGAGATCGTCGGCTAGCGCAGCGGGGCGGCATCTGAGATACTTCGCGTCGGCAAGCCTCGGAGAGGTCGCATAGAGGTCTAGTGCAGCGGTTTGCTAAACCGCCACGTGGGGTTTTCCTGCGTCGAGGGTTCGAATCCCTCCCTCTCCGCCACTTCAGGCAGGCGTGCCGTAGCATCAGGATCCGCAGGTAGCACATGCGCCCGTAGCTCAGTGGATAGAGCGTTAGGTTGCGGACCTAAAGGTCGTGGGTTCGAGTCCCGCCGGGCGCACCACTCTTTACACCCCAACGCACCCACTGTCGTATCGTGGCGTCATGAGCAACGTCACGCTTCTTGGCCTCGGCACGATGGGCGCGCCGATGGCTGGCCACCTTGCGCGCGCAGGGCACACGGTACGCGGATGGAATCGCACGCCAGGTCGACCGCCCATTGAAGGGGTGACGCAGGTTGCATCGCTGAAGGAAGCACTCAGCGGCGCAGACGCCGTGGTGCTGAGCGTCTCAGACACTCCCGATGTGGAGGAGCTGCTCCTCGGCGTGGACGGCGCAATCAGCGCCCTCGCCGCCGGTGCAGTGGTGATTGATACGAGCACCATCGCCCCCTCCGCGACGCGCCGCATGGGCGAGCAACTCGCGACCAAGGGAATCCTGATGGTGGACGCCCCCGTGAGTGGTGGCAGCGAGGGCGCGGTGAACGGCACGCTCACCGTCTTTCTTGGTGGATCAGCAGAGGCCGTTGCCGCAGCGCAGCCGTATCTCGCCGCGTTCGCCAAGACAATCACGCACCTTGGGCCGCTCGGCGCAGGGCAGGTGGGGAAGGCGGTCAATCAACTCGTCATCTCCGGAAGCTACCTCTCGCTCGCCGAGGGGATTCTGGTCGGCCAGGCGGCGGGCCTTGACCCAGCAACGCTCGTCGGTGCGCTCTCAGGCGGCGCCGCCAAGTCCTGGGTACTCGAGAACCGCTGGCAGCGCATGGCTGAGGATCGCTATCCGCTCGGCTTCAAGGTGGCGCTGCATCGTAAGGACCTTGGCATCGCCATCGACCTTGCCAACGAGCTCGGCGTCTCCGTCCCCACGGCAACGCTGGTCGCTCAACTAGAAGATGCGCTGATCGCTGCCGGCAAGGGGGGCGAGGACCTCTCTGCACTCGCCAACCAGCTTCGCCGCATGGCAGACTCCGCCGATGCCTGAGAACACCGCCACCGCCGATCCACGGATCGCAATCCTTCAGGCGCAGTACGTCGCCCTCACCACCTACCGCCTTGATGGTCGCGCCGTCGTGACTCCTGTCTGGGCGGCGGAGCGAGAGGGCCGCCTGCTGATCTTCAGTAATCCTGCCGCAGGGAAGATGAAGCGCCTCCGCAACTCGCCGCGCGCAAGCGTTGCACCGTGCACCTGGAACGGCACGCTGACTGGCGCGCCGCTGCCAGCGACGGCGCGCATCCTGGCCACGGATGAACTTGGCGGGATGTGGGGCGCGCTCGTCAAGAAGTACGGCCTCCCTGCGTTTGCGTTCCGTCTCTACGATCGCATGCGCAGCCTTCTGCGCATGCAGGTCAGCGCCGGTATTGAGGTGAGCCTCACCCCTTAATGGGCTATCCTCCGCCGTGGAAAGGTGGCCGAGTGGTTGAAGGCACCGCTCTCGAAAAGCGGCAGGTTAATAGCCTCGTGGGTTCGAATCCCACCCTTTCCGCCAGCACCTGACGCGCACACACGGAGAGGTCGCCTAGTGGTCTATGGCGCCGCATTGGAAATGCGGTTTGGGGGCAACCCCATCGAGGGTTCGAATCCCTCTCTCTCC
>JBBAWP010000001.1:54815-58268 GCA_040397155.1 Candidatus Limnocylindrus sp. | reverse complement strand
GGCCCTCTTTGTTGGTGGATTCGCCTCGCTCTTCACAGTTCTCGGCCTCGGTGCCGCGTACGCTGGCGGCGCACTCGCAGGACTCCTCCCCGCAGTTCAACTGCCACTCGGAGTTGCAGTAATCGTGGGTGGGCTCCACCTTGCCGGCTTCGTGCGCATTCCACTCTTAGACCGCGGCGCGGCTCCGCGCGCCGTGCGCGCCGCCGGTCGTTCTGGGAGTTTTCTTCTTGGCTTCGCCTTCGCCGCGGCATGGACGCCATGCATTGGCATCGTCCTTGGCTCAATCCTTGCGCTCGCTGCGACCTCGAGTGATCCAATCGGCGCAACAGCTCTCCTGCTGAGTTACAGCGCGGGCCTTGGGCTCCCATTTATTCTGATTGCAGTTGTCGCCGCACGTAGTGACGACCGCACTTCCCGAATCCTCTCCTCACTTCGTCGCGGCACGCGTGCGGCCGGTCGGCTCGGTGGAGTTCTCGTCGCACTTATCGGAGTTGCGATCGCTGCGGGGCTCCTCCCTCTTATGGCGCGCTACCTCCCTGGACTTCCCGGACTCTGATCGTGGCGATGATCGGCCCATTCCCGCGTCGCGCACTCGCTCGCATCGTTCTCCTCGCGCTCGTGATTGCGGTTCTGCTTGGGCTCGCTGGCACCAGCATCCCAACCGCCGGTTCGTCAGGTACCGGACTTAACGATCAAGGCCAATACGTGATCGACCCCGATACGAACGGTCCGCTGCTTGGCAGTCAGTTCCTCATTCCTTTGAGCCAGCCTGTGGCGGACGGAGAAACATATGGCGACCTGATCGCTTCGCGGCGCGCGGCAGGTCTGGGAGAGCCGCGACTGATCGTCGTAGACCTCTTTGCCACCTGGTGTCCGCCGTGCCAACAGGAGACTCCGACGCTGCGATCACTCGATCGTGCCTATCGCGAAGAGGGCCTCCTGATCATCGGAATCTCCGTGCAGGAGCTACGCGAAACGGTTCGCGGTTACGCGGAACGCTACGAGATTGAGTATCCAATCCTCCTCGACGTTGATGGAGCGCTCTTTCGCGCCGCTCTGGCGGGTGGGCTGCCAACGAAGATCCTGCTTGATGCGGAGGGACGCGTTCTCGAGGTCCTCCCTCGCCCGTTTACGCCAGAGGACGGACCAGGCCTGATCGCTCCGCTCCTGCGCGCTCCATAGCCCTATTCGGCGATAAAGCGGAATCGGTCTCGATCCACTTCGAGCCGCCCGAGCGGCGCAAGTAGTTCGTGGCTCTGAACAATGAGCCACTCGTTCGCAGCCGCCTCAGTAAAGATCGCACTCTTTGCATCAACAGAGACCCACGCTGCGTCATCAAATGCGGTCACCCATCGTGGATTCGCCTGCCAGGGGCGCATGAATAGATCACCCATAAAGATGAGCGTCCGCTCTCGCCCGCGAATGATGGTTGCTTGAGATCCGGGGGTGTGTCCACCGAGAAGGCGCAGCTCAACCTCTGGGAGGAGTTGGCGCCGATCTAGAAACGCGTCTGGAGGCGAGTCAGCAAAGAGGCTCGTCAGAAGCGGCTGATCATATGCCGCACGTGCGCGCGCAGATGTGCTCGCCACAGCGTCAATCTCGGCCTGCGGCGCAATAATCGTTGCACGTGGGAAGGCGGCGGATCCGCCACTCCCTGTGAGCCCGCCTGCGTGGTCACGGTGCAAGTGACTCGGCACCACGTAGCGCAGGCTATCTGGATCCGCACCTGCCGCGATCAGCGCATCACGTGCACTGACCGACCAGATCTCATCGCTTTCGCGACGCTCCCCTGCTGGAATTGCTCCCGTCTCAAGGAGGAGGGCACCTGATGGCGTGCGCACGTGGAGCGTGTTCAGCGATTGCAGAAGCCGAGACTCTGCGTCGATCTCATCGCGCACGAGCGACTCCCATGTTGTGCGCGGGACTGGGCCGAAGATGGCACCCGCATCGCTGCGGAACGCCCCGATCTGTAAGAGGTCAACGCTGACGGAACCGAGATCAATCGTTCGAACTGGTCGAACGCCGGTCCCCTCCGGGTTCAGCATCACTACGGTCGTTCAGTCTCGCGGCGTGTCGCGTCAAAATCCACATGGATCGCCGACGCGGTTGGCTCTGTCTGTCCTTGATATCGGCTGCGAAGCTCCTTGCTGCCGTATGGCTGATCGACCACGCTCGACATGCGGTGGAAAGAGATCTGTCCGATCTTCATTCCCGGGTAGAGCGCAATGGGGAGCCGCGCCACATTCCCGAGCTCAAGGGTGAGATTGCCAACCCAGCCCGGGTCCACATAGCCAGCCGTGGAATGGATGAGCAGTCCAAGGCGACCAAGTGAGGACTTCCCATCGAGGCGCCCGAGGAGACTGTTTCCAACACTGATGCGCTCAAGCGTCTGCCCTAAGACAAACTCGCCGGGGTGAAGCATGAAACGCTCCCCCTCGGACACCACCTCAAGGTCGGTGAGCTCTGGCTGTTCAGCACGAGGGTCAATGTATCCATACCGATTGTTGCGGAAGACGCGGAAGGTGCGATCAAGGTGTAAGTCAATGGAGGCTGGCTGCACGTCGCGATCATCAAACGGGGTGACCGCAATCTCGCCTGAGGCGAGTGCGGCACGAAGATCGCGATCAGAGAGAACGCTCACGCTTCGCTCTCTACGTTGGTGCGACGACGGCGCTTTCCGCCGCCAGCGCCCTTCTCCTCAACGAGGGTGTCAACTTCGCGCTTCAGCGTGGCGAGGTCTTCGAAGGACTGATACACACTTGCGAATCGGATGTAGCCGATCTGATCAATTTCACGAAGAGCCGCCATCGCGAGGGCGCCGATTCGCGAGGTTGAAATCTCCGTGACTCCTGTGGCGCGGATCTGTGCCTCAATCGCCTCCATCGCGCGCTCGGGGGCGTCGACTGGGACCGGTCGGCGGGCAAGCGCCGTGCGAAGTCCGTCGAGAAGCTTCAGCGGGTCGTACTCTTCTCGCAGCCCAGAGCGCTTCACAACGTGGAGCCGCGCAAGTTCTGCGCGCTCGTAGGTGGTGACGCGGGTGCCACAGATTCGGCAGGCGCGACGACGCCGGATGACGCTCCCCTCATCGAGATCGCGAGAGTCCACCACCCGCGTATCGGGCTCCTTGCAGGACGGACAGCGCACCCTACCTCCTCATCGCCCCCACAGATAGTGGCGGCAGGACGAGTCTACACACGCCCTAGCGTTGCGGAGCGCCCAGCCCTCTCCACAGCGAGGGAGCTGTCCCGCAGGGAGGCGAACGATCAGCCGTGGTCCACAGGGCCTGCGATCGTCTCGCAGGCGTGTTCAAGAACCGGGAGGAGGATTGCTAATCCGTCCCGAACCGCCCCGCTGCCGCCGGGCATGTTGACGATCAGACTTCCGCGCAGCACGCCTGCCACCCCGCGCGAAAGGATCGCTGCGGGCGTCTGCGATCGCCCCAACATCCGAATC
>JBBAWP010000001.1:48430-54805 GCA_040397155.1 Candidatus Limnocylindrus sp. | reverse complement strand
CAGGGATCTCTCGCTCCAGGAGTGGAAGTGTTGCGTCTGGGGTGACATCCCGTGGCGTTAGACCCGTTCCGCCCGTCGTCAGAATGACGTTGACGCTCCCCGCTCGCTCGCTAAGCAGCGCGCTGATCTGGTCGCGTTCATCTGGAACGGATGCGCGTGAAACTTCCCAGCCGTGCGCCTCCATCGCTGCGGCGGCGAGCGTGCCAGAGCGATCCTCGCGCGTGCCTGCAGAGACGGAGTCGCTCACCGTCACAATCAACACACTCCGCTTCTCGTCACCCATCTCGCCTCCACGTCCCACTAGCGCCGCCAGACTTCTCTCGCAAATGCGTCGGGCCGATCACCGCGGCGCGATCGAGTGCCTTAATCATGTCGTAGACTGTAAGCGCAGCCACAGATGCAGCGGTCAGTGCCTCCATCTCTACGCCTGTCTGCCCAGTGCAGCGCACCTCAGCCTGGATCAGCACCGCGCCTGCGGGCTGGTCGACGCTGCAGTGCACCTCGACAAGGGAGAGTGCGAGCGGGTGGCAGAGTGGAATCAGTTCGGCCGTGCGCTTCGCCGCCTGGACACCCGCAATCTCCGCCGTGCTCAGGACCGCCCCCTTCGGCGCATCACCACGTTCAATCAGCTGAAGCACTTCAAGAGAGGTCGTAACCCGACTCTCTGCAATCGCGCGCCGTTCGGTCGTGGGCTTTCCGCCAACGTCAACCATTGATGCACGCCCGTCGCTTCCAACATGCGTGAGACGTTGCTCTTCCATGCGCTGATCCTAACCGTTTGGCGTTGCCACTCGTCGTGTGGCGCGCGAAAGTGGATGCAAGCGAATGCCACTCCCCGCCTGCAGGTCGCCGACCTCCTCCGCGACCACGCCGAGCGCATCACACGCTGCGAGCGGCGCTGTCTGATGGCTCCCCTGGCCGCCCGCGAGGCGTACGCGGATCCGACCCATCTGGTCGCGATCAAGATCCCCGTTCGGCGTACGTAGCGCGGTGAGACGAAGGAAGGAGCGGCGGCCGACCGGACTCTTCACCGCCTCCTCAAGGACCCCCTCGAGTTCCATCCCATAGGCGGGTCTCCCCGTAAGTGCACGGATGAGTGGCAAGAGAACCTCCATGCCGATCACGAATGCACTCACCGGATTTCCAGGGACGCCCACGGCGAACTGCGCACCGGTTACGTCAGCGCGACGGGCTCCAAGGAGGAGCGGTTTCCCAGGCTGTATTGCCGCTCGCCACGCGAGCAGTTCGAAGTGTGACTCGAGTGCGGCACCTACATGATCGTGAGCGCCGACACTGACGCCGCCCGTTGTCACCAAGAGATCACAGATCGCACTAAGGCGCGCCACAGCCGCACGGGTTGCATCGGCGTCATCACCTACCTGCTCCACAGCGACCACAGATGCCCCTTCACTCAGCGCCAGTGCTGCGAGTGTCGGCCCGTTGCTATCACGGACCTGCGAAGATCCCGCAGCACCAGTGAGTTCATCACCGCTCGTCAGAATCGCAACACGAGGTCGGGGCGAGAGGAAGAGTTCACTCACGCCGCTCGTGTAGATCACCGAAAGAAGCGCCGCATCAGCGACTGCACCAACCTCCGCGAGCGTGTCTCCCACCTGCATATCCTCGCCTCGCCTTCGAATATGCGATCCAACCGTTTGCGAAGCGGCAAACCAGACCCGCTCTGGGAGTGCAGAGGGGCTTCGCTGCAGTAACGCTGCGCCGCTCCGAGGATCCTCTAGGGACGTTCGCTCCACGGGGACCACAGTGTCGGCACCGCGCGGAATCGTCGCACCCGTTGCAATCCTTCTGCACTCGCCAGCAGAAAGCTCCACGGAAGGCGCCGCTCCGCCCGCCGCCACATCTCCAGCGCATCGCAGCGCTACTGGCTCGCCACTTGATGCGCTGTTCAGATCTACCGCCCGAACGGCCCACCCGTCCATCGCCGAAACGTCACTCGGCGGATGGGGTACAGCGGCGCGCAGTGGTGCGGCTAGCACTCTTCCCAACAAATCTTCCACTGCGAACTGATCGAGGGGGAGCAGCTCTCCGGGGAGCGCCTCAACGCGTCCGAGAAGTCGGGAGAGCAGATCATCGATGCGCTCCAACGGGAGCTCCGCTCCCCCAGCGAGGTTTTGCGGATCACCACTCTCGCGCATCAGCGCCAGCTCTCAAGAAGAATCATTGAGGCGATCGCGCCGAGTGGCGCATTCAGCCAGAGGAACCTTCGCCACGCCGCGCGCGCGGAGCTCCAGGACGTAGCGGATCGCACGAGCGGCGCCGCCGATACGGCACTGAGAAGTGGGATGAGGGCGCCAATTCGTGCGAGCGGCTCGGGGGAAAGGGCGAGTGGAAGGGCCGCTGCGAGGTATGTGACCAGGATGAGCCATGCGGTTCTAGTGGGTCCCAAGAGTGTGGCGATCGTATGGATCCCCGAGCGTCGATCCGCGTCAATATCTTGCACCGCCCCGAGTGCATGGCTCGCAACTCCCCAGAGCCCTAGTGCCCCAAGTGGCGCGAGCCACTCCGCGCTGAACGAGCTCGCGAAGAGAAGGCCCGCGATCGGCGGAAGGAGAAAATGTGACGACGAAACCAAGGAGTCAAGGATCGGGATGGAGCGGGCGCGCGCGAACCAAGGCGCGCTATAGAGTGCCGCGAGCGCGACGGCGGCGAGTGGGGCAAGCCCTGCAGGTGCCGGAAGGACGAGCGCCATCACGAGCGCCGGCACCACGCCGCCCACCCAGAGGGCTACGCGGATCGGAGGCAGATCTCGCGGTTGCAAGAGCGCACCCTCGGCCCCGCCCTTACGCGGATTCTTTGCATCGCTCGCGCGATCGTAAAGGTCGTTGATGCCGTACAGGAAGAGGTTGTAACCAGCGCCCCACCAGAGGAGTGGCGCGAGGAGCCAACCTCCAAGGCGCTCGCCTGCATCGGCCGCAATAAGGCCGGCCAAGAACGGAAGTCCTGTGTTGATCCATGAGATCGGTCGCGAAGCGAGGAAGATCCTCCACGCACTCCCCCCTCCAGACATCACCTCCGCTCGCAGCCTCAATGCAGCACCAACCAGACCAGTGGCGTAGAGAAGATCTTCAACGGGCATCACCCACAAAAGCAGGCCACTCCGCGGCGCTGTTGGATAAGTCAGCAGTCCGCTGAGACAGAGCAGATTGTCAAAGATGAGAGTGAGCACGATGAAGGCTGCGAATGAGACCCGTGAGCCGCGGTCCGAAACGAGGAGTGGCCACGCAAGCCCGACACCGGCGCCAGCAAGCGCCGCAGCAGCGACCGTGTACTCCGCACCGCTCAACACTGCGCCGAGCGTCCCGCCCGCAAGCGCGCCGACGAGCGCGAACCCCACGGCCTCCCGCAATCCAAGTGCCGCGCTCGCTCGAACCGTTCCGCGTCCGACAAGATCAGCAATCACTACTGCAAGTGATGAGATGCCGAAAAGCAACAGCGGCTCTTCAATCGGGAATCCGCGTCCGAGCGGCCCTGCACCAGGGAGCGCAAGGGTTGTGCCGGAGGCAGGTGTGGCAAACCATCCTCGCGCAAGGCCGATCGTGTCCACCAGAAGAAATGCGATGCTGATCGCGACGGCTACTGGGAGCACCACACTGCGCTGAGTCCATGGGCTCCATCGCCGAGCAATCCCGCGGATACCAAGGATCGAACCGACGATCGCGGCGAGGTAGATCTCCCCCACTATCGTCGCCGCCCCCGTGCAAGTGAGAGCCCAAGCGCCGCGGCCCCAACGAGCACCCCGCAAAAACTAATCGCAGCTAGCAACCAGAAGTTCATCGGATAGAGCTGCACCAGCCGATCGGTCGCAGGATTGAATGTCCAGTTCCCCGCAGGGAAGAGCAGCTCATGAGCGAACGTGAACGTCGCATCAAACGCGAATGCGAATGCACCGCCAACGAGCGCGGCGCCCGTTCCAAGGAGGAGCGCGCCGTCATGGAGTGCCTGATAAAACCAGCGACGCTTGCGAATGAAGAGCGCAGTGAGTGTGCCCAGTGAGATCGCACCCGCGATCATCAGGATTCGGAAGAGCACCCCTACATCTACGAGGTGCGAGCGCTCTGAGACGCTCAGCAGCGGTTCGCCACTCAGGGGCACATCAAAGGCTCCACCAACGAGGAGGTCACGCACGAGCGCATCAGAGAGCGAGTGTGCAACCGGTGCGGCGACGTTGAGGCTCTCCGACGCATTTGCAAGGTCAAGGAGGAGATGCACGACTGGTGGGAGGAGGAAGAGGCCAAGGGTGAGCGCAATCAGGGCGAGAAGCGTGAAGGCGGCTGCAGCGATTCGACGCGCCGCACGGCGCATCTGCTTCACGCGTCGACGAGGACGCGTCCCTGCTCCCACCACGAGCGCAGGGAGAGCGGGTCAGGCGCAACTCGGCCAAGAAGGAGGGTTGCCCGCGTGACGGCCGCCTGGAACTCTTCCCAATCACTTTCGGCGAGTGTTCGAATGCCCGGATATCCGGCCGCGGCGAGAAGTTGATGCTCGTGGCGACCAAAGAAGGCGAGGTTGAGCAAGAGCGCTTCATCGCGCCACTCGTCAACATCAGCGAGGGAGGCATCAGTCTGGTCAGCGAGCGTCTGGCGCCGGGTCGGCGTTTCGCTCCGCTCAAGGAGGAGCCCCGTGGTGAAGATTCCCTGCGCCTCCAGCCGGGCGAGGTGGACTGGCTCAATCCGTGTCAGCTCGTCAATTGATGGCATGGCTACCCCCTTTTCGGCAGCGTAGCGCCTCGCCCCCTCCACTGCCCTCCGCAGGTTTTCCTCCTCAACCCGCTCCCCGCCGCCCAGATTTGTTACATCTCGCGGCCGCTTCGCCAGATTGTTGCGGTTCCACAATGAAGTGCCCTACTGCGGCATAATTGGGCAAGCGGCGGAGAGAGGCCGCAAGGATATTTGGAGGTCTATAAATGAGTCCAGAACAGGGATACCAGTTGGTATACAACTTCATGTCTCTCGCCATCGCATCGATGGGCGCGAGCTTCTTCTTCTTCATCTCCGCACGCGGGGCGCTGAAGGAAGGGAACCGGATGGCGGTCACGCTCTCAGCCACTGTTGTGCTGATCGCGTTCTACCACTACGTCCGCATCTTCGACTCGTGGGTCGCCACCGCTGGTGGTTCGCTCGGCGAGTTCAACGAGGCCTACCGCTACGTTGACTGGCTCCTCACGGTGCCACTCCTTGTAGCCGAGTTGATCCTCGTGCTTCGCCTCGACAAGAAGGTCGAGAGCAAGCTCATCCAGAGGAATGTGGTCTACGCCTTCCTCATGATCGCCACGGGCTACATCGGCGAGATGGACAATCAGACCTCCGTGGTCCTTGATTCGTCGCGCACGATCTGGGGCGCAATCAGCACGATCTTCTTCGTCCTGATCCTGCGTGACCTGTTCGGCGGCATTGACGCCTCTTTCAAGAAGCAGAGCAAGGAGATTCAGGGCATCTTCAAGGTGCTTCGAGTCGTACTTCTCGCAACCTGGGGCGTCTACCCAATCGCCTACCTGCTCCCAACAATCGCTGGGAACATTGGCCTGAGCGCCGGTGACGGCCTAGTGCTGAAGCAGGTTGGATACACGATTGCGGACATCCTGGCGAAGCCGGGCTACGGTCTCCTCATCTGGAAGATCGCAACCCTGAAGAACTCAGGCCGCTAACCAATAAGGCCTCTCACGGCGGCACGCCGCCGACGCTAAACAACAGAAGGCCCGGGGGAAACCCCGGGCCTTCTGCATGTCATGGGATTATGGTCGGAGCGACAGGATTTGAACCTGCGACCTCTTGCCCCCCAGGCAAGCGCGCTACCAAGCTGCGCTACGCTCCGTTGCCGTGCGCGAGCGGCGATTCTAGCAGCCTTACCGCGTCCCGCTCAGTGCCACTCAGCGGTCGGTGCACGTCCTAGAAGTCCCTCGGCAAGACGCTCAATGCTCACGCCGTGTTCAAGCGCTGCAACGACTGCGGCCGTGATTGGCAGTTCAACGCCGAGACGTGCCGCGAGTAGGAGCGCACCGTGCGCGGTCGGGATCCCCTCCACCGTGGCACCGATCGTCTTAACCGCAACGCTGACCGACGCTCCTGTGGCGAGCAGTTCGCCCAGCCGTGCGTTCCTTGATCCAGTGTTGGATGCGGTGAGGACGAGATCGCCAACCCCAGCAAGTCCGAAGGCACTCTCAGCGCGCCCGCCACACGCCTCAGCAAGACGCGCCATCTCCGCCACGCCGCGGGAGAGGAGCGCTGCCGCCGCATTCTCGCCATATCCAAGCGAACGTACGCCGCTCACGGCGATCGCAAGGACGTTCTTCAGCGCGCCCGCCACCTCTACGCCGATCGGATCATCACTCATGTAAATCCTGAAGGTCGGGCGTGC
>JBBAWP010000001.1:4106-48330 GCA_040397155.1 Candidatus Limnocylindrus sp. | reverse complement strand
TCATCCACGGATCGAATCCGAATGCTCTCTGGCAGCGTGACTCCAGGCAGCCGTCGTGCATTCATGCGCGCTGCGCTGATCGCGGATGCCTCTGCGGCGGTGTGGGCGATCAACTCAATCGTTGGAGCGTCCACTCCAGTGCGCGGATGCGCCCAGAGCGCTGCGAGGGCGGTCCCCCATGCGCCGGCGCCAAGGATTCGAATCATCGACTCCGACTCCCTGTCCGGCCACTTGCACGTCCACGCTCACGCCCCTCCTCCGCCGCCCGCTCTCGCACCACAATGCGGATGGGGGTACCGGTCAGCGGGTACTGGTCTCGGATCTGATTCTCAAGGAAGCGCTGCCAACTGAAATGGACCTGCGCCGCATTTCGCGCGAAAAGGACGAAGGTAGGTGGCGGTGTCGCCGCCTGTGCCGCATACAGGATCTTCGGACGCTTACTGCCGCTATGCGCAGGCTCCTGACGGGCAACCGCCTCTGCCACCAGGCGGTTCAGTGCGCCAGTAGGAATTCGCAACTGACGCGCATCCGCCGCAGCGATCGCTGCGTCTAGCACCTTCGTCGCGCGCAGGCCCGTCAGCGCAGAGATGGAGAGGATCGGTGCAAAATCAAGGAAGGGGGCCTGGCGACGGAGCAGTCCCATCGCCGTATCAAACGTGAAGCCGTCCTTCTCAACAAGGTCCCACTTGTTCATCACGATGACAAGACCCTTCCCCGCTTCAATCACAGAGCCTGCTACGTGCAGGTCCTGGGCCTGCAGGCCCGTTGACGCATCAATCAGAAGCAGCGCAACATCGGCGCGATCTAGCGCCGCAACAGAGCGAACGGTTGCGTATTTTTCCGCAACGGGGCCTGATGCAATCCTCCCCCGCTTCTTGATTCCCGCGGTATCCACGAGCGTGATGTATCGACCAGCGTGATCAATGTGATCGTCAATGGCGTCTCTCGTCGTTCCTGGCACGTTGCTCACAACGGTCCGCTCTTCACCGAGGAGCTGATTCAGCAGGCTCGACTTCCCAACGTTCGGGCGCCCTACGATGGCGACCGTAACTTCGCCCTCACGAGTAGGAAGGCCGCTCTCGGGCGGGAGTCCGCGCAGGCTTTCAATCAGCACGTCAAGGAGATCGCCTGAGCCGATCCCGTGTTGCGCACTTACCGGATAGATGGCGTCAAAGCCGAGTGCGGCAAACTCATGTGCTGCGCGCTCACGCTCAATGTTGTCAGCCTTATTCGCCGCGAGCAGGATTGGCTTGCCACTCTTGCGCAGTAGTTGTGCCACCTCTGCATCGCCAGGATTTGGACCGGTCGCCGCATCCACAACTAGGATGATGAGGTCCGCATTTGTCACGGCAATACGTGCCTGGTCCTGCACGGCGACGTCAATCACGTCCCCCTGCACTGGCTGCATCCCTCCCGTGTCTACCAGGCGAAACTTGAATCCGTTCCACTCCGCAATAGAGATCAAGCGGTCCCGTGTTGTTCCAGCACGATCTTCAACAACTGCTCGTCGCTCGCCAACGAAACGATTAAAGAGTGTGCTCTTCCCAACATTCGGTCGCCCAACGAGCGCAACGAGCGGCAGGCGCTCCTGCACCACCTCCTCATCCGGCCCCTGGCGACGGCTCATCGTGCGCTCGGTTCAGCGATTGAGGTGGTTCGGTACTGCGGTGTCGCCGCGGAGGCGAGGGCCTCTCGTGCGATCTCGCCTGCTCTCCCCTTCACGGACTCAGTTCCAGCCAATTCGGCGATTCGCGCGGCAACCCGTTCAAGATCCTCGATTGGCGTACTTGTTCCGCCGGTCACGCCGACTCGGATGACACCCGCGAATGGTGCAGGGTCACGCAAATCAGCAGCAGATTCAATTTGGAGTGCTCGCGTGCCGCTGATCTCGCAAAGACGAGTGAGCTCCTTCGTGTTCGCGCTCTTGCTCCCACCCACAACCACCATCATGTCAACGGATCGAGCCGCCTCCATCGTGTCTTCCTGGCGACGAATGGTGACTGGGCAGACGGTGTTCAGCACCTTCAGTTCATGGCAGCGAGAGACGAGGAAGGCGGCGAGCCGCTCAAACTTCCAGGGGGGTTGCGTTGATTGGGTGATTAGCGCCATGCGTTTGCGGCGTGGAATCTTCGCCCAATCCTCCTCTTCGTCAACCAGAATCGCGTTGGGGGCGAATCCGAGGAGGCCAACGACCTCGGGGTGGTGCGGTGTCCCAAGAAGCACGATCTCGTAGCCCTCTTCCACGAGCTTCGCCAGCTCGCGATGCTCCTGTACCACCCAGGTGCAAGTCCCGTCGATCACTTCAAGGCCACGCTCATTGGCGCGCTGCAGCACCTCTGGGGTTACCCCATGCGCACGAATGACGATTGCCGCGCCTTCGGTCACCTGGTCGAGCGTCTCCACGCTCTCAATTCCACGAGCATGAAGGTCCGCGATAAGTCCCTCGTTGTGCACGACGTGCCCGAGCGTGTGTGTTGCCTTCCCCTCGGCGCGCGCAACCTTCGCCTTGTCGATCGCCTCGCGCACGCCATAGCAGACCCCTGTGCGCTTCGCGATGCTGATGCTCTCGACACTTCCCATGTGGGCGATTATCCCCTACTCCACCCATCCAAGCGAACCTGCCGCCTGAAGGGCGCTCGCCCTCGCGTTGTGCTGCTTTGCTACGGGCGGTACTCGTGCGGGAGGAGGGTGGCTACGGCGGCTCGCATCTGCTCGGCAACGAGCGGAAGGGCTGGGCGATCGCCTGCTGAATACGTGAATCGGCGTGGTTCACCAATTACCATGTGAATCCTTGCCGCCCGTCGCGGGAGTAGAGCGCCCCGAGGCCAGAGTTGCTCGGTACCGCTCACTGCAACGGGGATCACGGGAGCCCCACTGCGTAGCGCGAGAAGTGCCGCGCCGTCGCGGAAGGTGCCAATCTTCCCGTCACGGGAACGGGTCCCTTCAGGGTAGATCCCGAGAACGTTCCCATCCCGGAGCACCCCTTCGGCCAAGCGAAAGGCTTCAAGGTCTGCCGCCCCCCGCCGCACACCGAACACTCCATTGACTCGCAGGAACGTGCCGACCAGTGGCCAGCGCATCGCCTCAGCCTTCCCCATCCAATTGATCGCTCGTCCAGTTTCAGGCGTCAGCCAGCACGCCAAGAAGATTGGATCAAGCCATGAAATGTGGTTCCCAACCAAGATGACCGGCCCCTCTTTCGGGATTCGATCCATCCCTTCAACGACAATCTCGCGTGCGAGGCGGCGTATGGCCCAACCTCCGAACGCGTCGGAGAGGCGCATGCCGAGCGGTGGACGATTAAGCGACATGTGACGACGAACGCACCCTCTGCACGATCTGATCAACAACGTCGTCAAGCGTGAGTGAATCCGTCACAATGAGGAGCGCATCATCAGCGGCGCGGAGTGGTGCCACTGCTCGGCCGCGATCCTCCCGATCCCGAGCGATCAGGCTGCGCAGTGCCTCCTGATGCTCCTCTGATCCCTCGGCAAAGCCACGCTGGATTGCTCGACGCAACGCGCGTGTCTCAGCGGACGCGTCAAGGAAAAACTTGTGTAGAGCCTCCGGGTAGACCACCGTTCCAATGTCACGTCCGGCGAGCACGACCCCTCCACGCATCGCAGTCTCACGCTGCACGCTGCGGAGCGCTGCCCGAACCTCTGGGATGGCTGCAATCGCGGCGACGGCACGCTCCACGTCGCCACCCTCAAGTTCTGACGCTTCAAAGGGCCTGCCATCCACCACGATCGTCGCACTCCCACTCTCAAGATCTACGTCCGCAAGGTGCGCGAGTTGCACAAGCTTCTCTGCGTCGCCTGCACTGATGGTTCCCGTACCCTCAAGGAGCGCGCCAGTAGCGCCAAGCACGCCGCCATCAAGTGCCGCCCTCGTGACCGCCCGATACAGCAGTCCAGTGTCCAAGAAGCCGTACCCAAACGATGCGGCGACTCGGATCCCGACGCTGCTCTTCCCACTTGACGCTGGTCCGTCAATGGCGATCTGCGTCACGGGTTGATCGCCGTTTGGGTTGCCGAGGCGAGAAGAACGTTGCCGAGTTCGGCTCGCTCTGCCACTTCGAGTGGGCGTGCTTCGCCAACGCGAATGTTTGCAAGATGGACTGGTCCGAACGAGATGCGAATCAGCCGCCGCACAGGGCGTGCAATCGCGCCGTAGAGCCTGCGCACCTCATGGTGGCGCCCCTCCCCCAGTGCGATGTAGCTCCACTGCGCAGGATCCGACCCGTCGTCCAGTACGTCCTCGGGGAGTCGATCGTCCGGGCGAATCTCCCGCGCGTCGAGCGCGCGCGCCCAGCCATCAGTAAGCCGAATCCCTGCGCGCAACCGCGTCTGCTCCGCGTGTCCAAGCGGCAGGTCGCACATCACTGCGTATCCGCGTTGAAGGCCGGCGCGCGGGTGTGCGATCGGTGACACCAGGCGGCGCTCAGGAGTGAGGAGCAGCAGTCCTTCGCTCTCCCGATCGAGTCGACCGATTGAAAGCATGCGCGCGGCGCGGGTCTCGCCGAGGAGCGGAGTGAGCGCCTGCGGCAGCGTGATCTCAGCATGTGGGTCCGCGTGTGTTGTCGTGACCCCCCAAGGCTTATGCCACGCGAGCATCTCCGCGCCACCAAGTGGATCGCTCAAATCAGCTGGCGCGCCACTGCGCGCAGCGAGCGCCCTCCCGTCAAGTTCAAGGAGTGAACTCGGCTCCATTCGCTCGCCAAGGAGGACAGTTCGGCCTGCACTCGTAACTCGCGCCGCCGCAATCGCTGCATCAGCGCCACGACGAGAGAGGCCCGAGCGCTCAGCGACGAGCACATTGACGCGGATCAGATCAGTCAGCGAGGGCTCCTTCGCCGGCTGGCGTCGTTGGACCTTCGTCCGGCGAGGCGTCAGCGGGTGACGGCTCCTCACTGGAGAGTTGCAGGCTCAAAATTGACGCCGCATCTCCCTCCAGCGGCGGGAGATCGCTCAGCGATGCGAGTCCAAACTTACGAAGGAACTCCATCGTTGTGGCGTATCGATGTGGGCGTCCAGCAGTCTCCAGGCGATCAACCTCTTCGACCAGACCGCGCTCAAGAAGGACACGAAGGGCGTAGTCGGCATCAACGCCGCGAATCTCTTCAATGCCCGCCTTGGTCACCGGCTGTCGGTACGCAATCACGGTGAGCGTCTCGAGGGGCGCTGCGGTCATGTCGGAACCACCAGTCCCAATCCACGCCAGGACGGCGCGCGCCTGCTCAGGGCCACTCGTCAGCTGAAGCTCGTCCCCGTGGGTGAGCAGTGTGATCCCGCGCCCCGTGAGCGTTGACTGAAGCTCTGTCGCCAAGCGATCAAACGCGGCGCGGTCAACCTCAAGGAGCTTCGCCGCCTCCTTCCTCGTCAACGGACGATCCACAACAAAGAGCAGCGCCTCAAGGTCCGCTGCCGTTGCCGGATGAGTTCGCTCAGGGAGGGCTACCCCCGCTCGCTTCTCGGTGCTCATTCTCCCCCCTTACGCATGTACGCTTTCAGGCGCACTCTCTGTGATGATGATCGGACCCCAGAGTGCATCTTGCACGACCAGAACCTCGCGCCGCTTTGCCAACTCTAATAGGGCGAGGAAGGTCACCGCAATAAACGAGCGATCACGGCGGTCTCCAAGGAGCGTCTCAAGGTCCACACCGCTCATCCCACTCTGCCGCACCGCCTCACGAATGGCCGAGAGTCGATCGCCAATTGAAACCTTCAAGCCAACCGGCGCGAGCGCAAGGTCGGCGAGTGGACGTCGACGCAGTGCAATGCGAGCCGCAGCACGGACGAGTCGCTTCGGGTCAGAGATAACGGGGGTCAGCGGCTCCAGGAGTACTGGCTTCGGCTGCGGGAGGAGGCGGGTTGGCTGCTCACGCTGCCAGAGCGGCGATTGAAGTCGCTCGCCGAGCAGTCGAGCGGCATCACGGAAGACCCGGTAGCGAAGGAGTCGTGCACGCAGATCCACCGCCTCATCAACATCATCAAGGTCGTGTGTATCAAGCCCTTGGTGAACGATCGGGCGCGGGAGAAGTGCGCGACTCTTTAGGACGATGAGCTGCGCGGCGACTGACACGAATGCAGAGAGCGTTTCCAAGCGGTCGTCAGGGATCTCTGCGAAGAAGCGGAGGAACTCATCGGCAAACGGTGCGAGTGGAACGCGACAGACGTCAAGCTCGTCACGCTCGATGAGTGCGAGAAGGAGGCCGTAGGGTCCACTGAACTCTCCGAGCGCCACATAGGAGCGGGAACGACCGAAGAGCCCCCCCTGCTCCCGCCGGAAGACGACACCTTCAATGTCAACGGCGGCAGGATCCGGAAGCTCAAACCCCTCTGCCAGCACCGATCGACTCATCTCACGCCCCTCCCTGACTTACGCGCAAGGATACGCTCCTCGCGCCACTCGCGGGGCGCCGCCAGGCGGTTCATCCAGGCCCGAGCAGGAACTCGGTCAATCCAAAGCTCAGGTCTCCTAGGAGTGAGCCGAGCGGCGTGAAGAAGAGCAGGGCGATCACCACAGGGAAGGCAAACCGCGACGAGGTCAGCCCTTCAACGGTGTCAGCCAGGCGAGGTGAGACGAGCGCGAGCACTCCGGTAAGGAGCGCCCGTCCATCAAACGGCGGGATGGGGAGGAGGTTTAAAAAGAGAAGAGCAGCGTTGAAATACGTGAAGTAGACGATCAGCAATCCGAAAAGGTCTGAGGATGGAGGACTCCCGATCAGCCGGTAGAGAGCCGCCGCGACGACCGCGAGGAGCAGATTACTCAGTGGACCCGCAACAGCGACGATCGCCCAGCCAAGACTCCCCCCTCGTAGGCTCTGCGCCATGACTGGGGTTGGCCTCGCCCAGCCAATCATTCCTCCGCCAGAGAGTGCCGACAAGAGAAGAAGGCCGGCTCCGAGCGGGTCAATGTGGCGCCGCGGATCCAAGGAGACGCGTCCGAGTGCCCGCGCATGTCCGTCACCGAGTTTCCACGCCGCGGTGGCGTGTGCCGCCTCATGCACTGGAAAGCTGATGAGGAGCAGGAGGAGCGCAGCGGCGAGTGGAGCGAACGTCTCTGCATCCATTGCTGAATGGTAGCCGCTTACGCTCGAGGATGCGCCCGTTTGTACGCATCGCGCACATGACTTCCGAGCAGATGCGTGTACAGCTGCGTGGTGGAGATGTCAGCGTGGCCGAGCAGCTCCTGCACCACCCGTAGATCCGCACCACCATCAAGGAGGTGTGTCGCGAAGGAGTGGCGGAGCGTATGTGGGTGGATCTCCGTGCCGAGTCCCGCGCGGTTCGCCGCGTCGCGAATCACGCTCCACGCCGACTCGCGTCGCAAGCGCACGCCACCCTGCGCAAGAAAGAGCGCGCTCGGCTCTACCGCGGCTCGACTACGTCGCGCGCTCGCCTCCGTGTGAACCGTGCGACCATCGTCGCGGTACGTTCTAATCGCATCAACGGCTGGCTCGCCGATCGGCACCACACGCTCACGCCGACCCTTCCCAAAGAGACGCACGCTCCCCTCCTCAAGATCCACTCCATCAAGATCCAGAGCGACAATCTCGCTCACGCGCCCCCCCGACCCGTAGAGCGCCTCGCCAAGTGCGTGGGCTCGCTGTGCATCAGCGCGCGCAAGATCGCCGTCACCCTGCTCGGTCGCAAGCTCGCGGAGCAGCCGCTCCACGCCGTCCAGGCGAAGCACCGCAGGAAGGTTGCGACGCGTACGCGGCAGATCAATCTCCGCGCTGATTGAACGAGTCAACTCCCCCTCACCTTCCGCGAATCTGTAGAGCACGCGGAGCGCAGCAGCGCGGCGGCGCGTGGTTGAAACAGCGACGTTCGCCCCAGCGAGCCACGCCTGGGCCGCCTTCGCGTCGCTGCGCCAAGCATCATCCGGTCCGAGTGACGCGGCGAAGGATCGGTAGTCGCCGCGATACGCGTCAAGCGTGCGCGGAGAGAGGTTGCGTTCGACGCTTAGGTAGACGAGGCACGATTCAATGATGCGGTCGAGTGGGCTCATGGTGAGTCCACCGCTCATGATCCGCTCTGGCCCGCCTTTGCCAGGAGCTCCCGTGCCGCAGCCTCTGCGCCACTCCCTGCAGCGTCGCCGGCGAGCATTGACGCGAGCTCACGCATCCGTTCATCACCGGTAAGGCGACGCACCTCCGTGATCGTGCGTCCCCCCTCCTCACGTTTGCGCACCTGCAGGTGCACGTCCGCCTGCGCCGCAACCTGTGGGAGATGCGTCACGCAAAGCACCTGATGCTGCGTGGCGATTCGCTTCAGGCTCTTGCCGAGCGTCTCTCCAGCGCGCCCTCCAAGCCCTGCATCAATCTCATCAAAGACCAGCGTCCGGCTTTCGCTCGCATCGCTGAGTGCCTCTTCGAGTGCGAGTGAGACTCGGCTCAGCTCACCGCCAGAGGCGATCTTCGCGATCGGCGCAGCGGGCTCTCCAGCATTCGGCGCAAAGAGGTACTCCACGTCGTCCCCACCACTGCGGTCCACGAGGCAGGAAGCCCCTTCAACGAGCGGGTCGTCTTCGCCACCGGCTCGGGGTGCTACAGAGATCTCGAACGTTGGCGGGAGTGCGAGCGACTCAAG
This sequence comes from Candidatus Limnocylindrus sp., assembly GCA_040397155.1. Lineage (GTDB taxonomy): Bacteria > Chloroflexota > Limnocylindria > Limnocylindrales > Limnocylindraceae > Limnocylindrus. Next base: position 39,733 of record JBBAWP010000001.1, on the reverse strand, counting down.
GGCACGGTTCACCGCCTTACAGAGTCGTCCGGCTCCGGCCACTCGCGCGCCCCGCAACTGTGCCGCGAGCACACCAATCTGCTCCGCAAGCGCGGTTCGTTCCTTCAGGATCTGACCCTGCCGCTCCGTGGCTCCTTCTAGACGAGCAACCTCGCGCTCAGCGCGTTCAAGGGCGTCCGCAAGGCCCACCTCATCGGTGCGGAAGCGTCGCTCCAGCGAAAGGATCAGCCCGAGTCGCTCCTCAATCTCAGCAACTGGACGACTCAACGCGTCACCTACTTCGCCGCGCGCGGCATCGCGAGCGAGATCGTCAATCTCTACCGCGAGCGCGCTAATGCGCTCCGCAAGTGATGCGCTCCCGGAATCCAGTTTGAGCAGCTCACGTGCGCTCCTATCAAGAAGTCGAGAACGCGCACGGAGGCTCTCATCATCCGCGTCCAGGAGTGCCAGGATCTCTGCGCGGAGCCCGTCGATTCGATCGCTACTCGTGGCGCGACGCAACTCCTCACGGAGCCGCTCCCCCTCCCCAGGCTCGATCGCGGCACCCCGAAGGTCATCTCGCTCCGCACGAGCGATCAGCAGCAGTGCCTCACGTCGGGCGTCACCGCCGCCGAGTTCCTCAAACTCCACCTGCAAGCGTTCTCGCTGCTCAACCAACGTGCCAATCTTCTCTCTCATTTCGAAGGTCTCTGACCAGCGATCAAGAAGATCCCGCTGGCGACCCCGGTCCCCTAGGCGCTGTTGATCGTGCTGCCCATGGATCTCAATCCGCGGCGCTACTTCTGCAGTGAGCGCCGCGATTGTCACCAGCTCGTCATTGATGCGCGCAATCGAGCGCCCCTCGCTGTGCACCTCTCGGACAACGATCTGTTCCGCTCCATCCGCGCTCAGCAGGAGGTCCACGCGGAGCTTCGCCTCGCCACTCCGGATTGCATCAGTATCGGCACGCGCACCGCGGGCGAGCGCGAGCGCGTCAACGATGAGGCTCTTCCCCGCGCCAGTCTCGCCAGTTAGGACCGTGAGCCCAGCACCAAGTTCAACGCGGACGGCGTCAATGATTGCGAGTCCAGAGACACCAAGCTCAATGATGCGCGACCCGTTCGCGGGGGTGCGCTTCGCGGCGCTCACCGTGGAAGGAGATCCACCTTCTGGCGCACAAGGTCCCAGAAGGGGGCGAGGCCATGAAGTTCAGCAAAGCGAATTGGGAGTGGTGCAGCCGAAACTCGTACTCGATCACCGGTGGCGAGCGGCTCGTCAATCCATCCGTCAATTGAGATAACCGCCTCTTCGCCGTCGACGACCGTGCAGATCACCACCTGGTCGGCGGAGACCACGACCGATCGAAGTGTCGCGAGATAGGCGGCGATTGGGGTGACGATGATGTTCCGGCTCACCGGGTCAAGGATCGGTCCGCCGGCGGAGAAGGAGTAACCCGTGGATCCGGTTGGTGATGAAACCACCACCCCATCTGCGATGTAGGTGGCAAGGTGGCTCTCTCCGATCGCAACATCCAGGCGAACCACGCGCGGAAGACGCCCACGCGCGACCACCACATCATTGAGTGCGGTGAAGGTGCGCTCCCCACCGTCGGCGCGTTGCACAGTTGCACGAAGCGCCATTCGCTCCTGCGCACTCCACTTCCCCTCACTGAACGCCTCAAGGGCGCTCGCGAGCTGGAAGCTCTCCGAGCGGGCGAGGAAGCCGATCTTGCCGAGGTTGATACCGAGGAGTGGAACGCTCTGCTCGGCTACGGCGGCGGCGGCGCGGAGAAAGGTGCCATCCCCACCGAGCGAGAAGAGCACTTCGCTGCCTGGGAGAGCCGCCGCAATGCTTTCGCGCTCCTTGGCTGCGAACCCCCAGTGGTCGATGCCGCGCGCGGCGCACCAACCTGCCGCCTCGTCCCACGCTTCAAGGGCGAGGTCGTTGGTTGGGTTGTAGACAAATCCGTAGCGGCGCATAGTCGCATCATCGCATACGGCCACACTCGGGTGGCGTACCGCACGATGGCTAGCTTGGGCGGCGCGCCTCCCAGACAGCACGGATCTGGCGCTCGATCCCCGCCTCATCAATCCCGATCAGCGTGCGTAGATCGCTCACACTTCCGTGGTCAACAAATGCTCCCGCGGGGATGCCAATGCTAAGGATCGTGGCGCGGACGGGCTGGCCAGTTGCCGCCTGATCCGCCGCGAGCGATTCAACGACAGCCCCACCGAAGCCCCCAGCAGCGACGCTCTCCTCCAGCGTGACAATCAGCGTTGTAGAGCGCCCAAGGCGACGGTAAAGTTCATGATCGATCGGACTCGCCCAGATCGCATTGACCACGCCTACCGAGAGTCCGCTACTGCGGAGTCGCTCTGCAACGCGCATGCCGCGCTGCACAATTGGACCGAATCCGACGATGACGATATCTGTCCCCTCAGCGAGCGTCTCTGCCTTACCAACAGGGATCGGCTTCGGATCACGAACCGGAACTCCTTCAATGCTGTCGCGAGGATAGTGGAGCGCAAACGGATGATCCTGTGCGAGCGCAGTGCGCACGAGCGCTCGGAGCTCCTGCTCATCTTTTGGTGACGCAATGACAAGGCGCGGGATCTGCCGCTGTGCGGTCAGCGTGAACATTCCCTGGTGGCTCGTCCCGTCCTCACCAACGAGGCCGGCACGGTCAACTCCGAGGAGAACTGGCTGATCGTTCTGGCAGGCGTCGTGCACGATCTGATCCCACGCTCGCTGCATGAAGGTGGAGTAGATCGCAACCACTGGGCGACCACCACCCATCGCAATTCCAGTTGCGGCGGCAACCGCATGCTGTTCCGCAATCCCTACATCGTAGAAGCGATCCGGGTACGCCTTCGCGAATGTGTCGAGGCCCGTCCCAGTTGGCATGCCAGCGGTAATCGCAACGATGCGGCGGTCATCCGCCGCGGCAGCAACGAGTTCCGCTGCGAAAGCGGAGGTGTAGTTCGGCTTCTTCGGTGCGGGGGCAACGGGGACCGCACCCGCCTTCCCATACGAATCCGTGGCAACGCCGACCTCAATTTTTGGCAGTGCCGCTCCGTGGAAGGTGATCGGATCCGCTTCCGCCGGCCTGTAGCCGCGACCCTTCTGCGTGCGCACGTGCACGATCACCGGTCCTGGCATGTTGAACGCGCTCGTAAACGCCTCTTCCATCTGAACGCGGTTATGGCCGTCCAAGACGCCGACATAGGTGATCCCAAGGTCTTCAAAGAGTCGCCCAGGCTCCTGCGCAAAGGAGATGACGGAGCGACGGAGGCTCTTCGAGATCCGAACGAGGGTTGGTCCAATGAGGGGAATCGCCCCCACGATGCGGTCGTACCGACTCTTGCTTTCTCGCCATGTACCGGAGAGCTTCACCTTAGAGAGATAGGTAGAGATTGCTCCTACGGTTGGCGAGATTGACATCTCATTGTCATTCAGCACGATCAGCATCTTTGTTTGACGGTGTCCGATGTCATTGAGCGCCTCCAGGCTGAGTCCGCTCATGAGTGCCGCATCGCCGACAATGACTGCGATCTTCTCGCTGCTGCCGCGAACATCGCGGGCAAGCGCGAGGCCTTGGCCAATTGAAATCCCTGTTCCAGCATGACCGCCATCGAACACATCGTGCGGCGACTCGCTCCGGCGCGGGAAGCCGCCAATGCCGCCGAGTTGACGCAGGCTGCCGAACCGAGCAAGGCGACCCGTGAGAAGTTTGTGTGGGTATGCCTGATGGCCAGTATCAAACACGATCCGATCGACGGGTGAAGACATGATGTGATGCAGCGCAATCGTCAACTCCACCACCCCGAGGCTCGGGCCCAAGTGGCCTCCCGTCACCGCCGTGGTGGCGATGATCGCCGTGCGCACCTCTTCAGCCAGCTGCGTGAGCTCGGCTGCGGAGAGCCCCTTTAGGTCGCTTGGCCCGCTTAGGCGCGCGAGGAGCGAGTCTGGACCGACCGCACGTAGCGCGATCCCTTCGTCCACAACCTTGCGCGGCTCAACGCTCACTGCTCCTCCTCGTCATCATCTGCGTCAAGCTCCGCCAGCCCACCCTCAGGGAGCAGCTCTTCAATCCGCAATCGCGCAGCCTCAAGCTGCTTCTGTGCGTGCTGCTGTAACTTCACGCCACGCTCAAAGTGGGTGACAGCGGCTTCAAGGCCGCCATCTTCTGATTCGAGTCGCTCTACGATACTGCGAAGCTCGCGCATCGTCGCTTCAAACTCTTCGGGGAGCGCGCCGCCGGTCGACTTAGGACGCTTTGCCGCCATCTCGACCCCCCTTTTCGCTGCGCTTCACGTTCGCCACAAGTGACCCCTCGGCGAGCCGCACTAGAATCTCACGCCCAACGGGAGCTTGTCGCCACGAGCGCACAATCGACCCGCCTTCCCCCTCAACCATGGCATATCCACGAGAGAGAATGGCGAGCGGCGAGAGGGCGGCAAGGAGGAGGTGCGCCTGCCGCACCTGGTGCGCCGCCCCGCGAAGGGAGAGTCGGACCCCGCGCACAAGGTCGTCCCCCATCTGTGCGAGGCGTTCTTCCTCTCGTTCAATCTGATTCTCGGGTCCGCTTGCAATCAACGAACGCCCCCCTTCGCGAAGTTCAGCCGCACACTGAAGGACGATGCGTTGCATCTCCTGATATGCACGGCCGAGCAGTTGCAGCGGTCGGGCGCGAATCAGATCAAGGTTCGGTGAGAGTCGTGCCGCCGCAATGCTCGGCGTCCCCGCACGATCATCCGCGACGAGATCTGCCAGCGTCACATCCGATTCGTGCCCTACGGCGGAGAGCACCGGAAGTTGGGAGGCGGCGATCGCGCGCAAGAGCTCCTCACTGTTAAAGGCGGACAGATCGTCACTTGATCCTCCGCCTCGCGCAAGGAGGATCACGCTCGGCGCACTCCCAATCCCCGCGCGCGCCTCCCGAGCCGCATGCGCATTGGCGCGGCGAATGGCTTCAGCGAGCTCCGCTGGGGCGGTCGCACCTTGGACCGGGGCATGAACCAGAAGGAGTCGCGTCTGTGGCGCAGATCCGCGCAGAACGCGAATCACATCGTGCAACACCGCGCCCGAGCGAGAGGTGACGATTGCAATCCCTTGCGGTGCAAGGGGGATTGGGCGTTTGCGGGCCGCATCAAAGAGACCTTCAGCCTGGAGCTTTCGTTTCAGCGCCTCAAGTTCCTGTGAGAGGAGTCCGATCCCACCTGGTCGGATCAGCGTGCTCGCAATCAACTGATACCTGCTCCGCGGGGTATAGAGATCGATCCTGCCGATCAAGATCACGATCTCGCCGACCGCTGGAACCTCCTCACCAGGACGAATGCTCCCGCGGAACCGAACGGCATCAAGCGTGGACTCGGCGTCACGAAGCGTGAGGTACTCGTGCCCCGCCGTGCTGCGCATGCTGCTCTGCACTTCGCCTATGACCGCACATGATGCCAGGAGGGGGTCTTCGCTGATTTGGGCACGGATGCGTGCCGCAACTTCAGAGACGCTGAGTGCCTCTTCTGGGGCGGGCTGCGTGATCAGACGCGCGTCTGGTATTCGCCGGTACGCGTATCCACGCGGATGACATCACCAACGCTCACAAAGAGCGGCACCTGCACCACAAGGCCAGTCTCGAGGGTGGCGGGCTTACGCGCGCCAGTCGCCGTATCGCCTGCGAAGCCAGGATCCGTCTCCTTGACGACCAGATCGATGTTGATTGGGAGCTCAACTCCTAGCGTCTCCTCCTCGTAGCTGATTCGCTCAAGCACGAGGTTGTCCTTGATGTAATCCTTTGCCTCGCCGAGCTGGTCGCCCGTGATGACGAACTGGTCGTAGTTTGAGGTGTCCATGAACGTGTAATCGTTGCCGTCTGAAAAGAGAAACTGCGCGGGGCGACGCTCCAGTGTGGCGCGTGGGAACTTTTCGCCCGCCTGGAAGGTCTTCTCAACGATTGACTGCTTCCGAACGTTGCGGAACTTGATTCGAACCTGCGCTGAGCCTCGACCAACTTTGATGTGGTGGTACTCAAGGATCTGCCAGAGGTCACCCTCCAACTCAATGACGATCCCCTTCTTAAGTTCGCCGGTTGAAATCATCTGGCTCCCCCTCTCTTTCGGCCTCACGGCCGCTCGGCCAGGACCCTCTCTTGCCTGCCAGTCTAGCCGTCAGCCCACGATCAAGGGTGCGGAAGGGAATCGCGTGAGCGTGCTCAGGCTGCGACCCGCAAGGTCAACCGCGACAAGATCTTCGATGCGAATCCCGATTCGCTCCTCAAGGTAGATCCCTGGCTCAACACTGAAAACGGTTGGCGAAGGGAGCGGGGCTTCGGATGCACCGCGCGAGAGCGAGGGTGACTCATGAGTCTGCAGTCCAATGCCGTGCCCGAGCCCGTGTTCATACACGCCGTCCACGTCACCCATTGCCGCGCGTGCGGCGTCGTCTGCTGCCCGTCCAGAGGGGAGCGCTGATGCCCCACTCTCCACCGCGTGTTGCAGCGCAGCGATCGCCGCCCGCTGTCCATCAAGCACGCGCTGGTAGAGCGCGAGATCAAGATCTGACGCAGCGCCAACAAAGAGCGTGCGCGTCATGTCGCTGCGATAGCCCGCAACTTGTGCGCCGAAATCAAAGAGGGCAACCTCGCCGCGCTGAAACGGACGAGCCCCTGGATTTCCATGTGGGAGCGCGGCGTTTGCGCCAGCAAGGGCGGCCACATCAAATGCGAGCGCCTCGGCTCCACCCTCTCGCATTTCGCGCTCCAAGAGCCACGCCACCTCCGCCTCGGTTGCGCCGGGGAGGAGCTTCGGTAGGACGGCGGCAAGTGCGCGATCTGCTACCGCGCAGGCGGCAGCGATCCGCTCGATCTCCGCTGGCTCCTTTACGGCGCGGAGGGCAACCCCCCAACCTTTCGTCGGCGTGAGGGTGAGTCCGGGGGCAGCCTCTCGCATGCGTTCCCAGATCGCGTGACGGATCGCGCCAGGGTCAACCCCGAGGTTTCGTACTCCGTGGGTCTTCGCCCACGCCGCGATTGCCGCACCTGGATCACTCCCTGGATCCAGCGGGGTGGCGAGCGCCGCTTCACGCCGCGCCTGCACCGTGTACCGCGAATCGGCAAAGATCGCGAACGCGTCCGAGGAGATGAGGATCCAGCCACTTACGCCAGCGGTTGGCTCCTCATTTGGCCCGAAACAGATGCCAGAAAAGTAGCGCGCATCCGCGTGTGACGTAAGCAAGAGTGCGTCAAGGCCCTCCGCTCGGGCACGCGCGCGAAGCGCCGCAATCCGCGCAGGTCGTGCCGCCGCATCTGCATCACTCCATCGTTGCAGGTCGGCCTGACTCGGTGGCGCGGCGAAATCACTTGGAACCGGTCGCTTCGCCTCCGCTGCGCTCACTTGTAGCCGTACTTCTTGGCCTTCGCTTCGTGCTCAGCAAGCGTCTTACTGAAGTCGTGTCGACCACCACTATCCGGAATCAGAACGAAGTACATCTCTTTGCGGCTCATATCTGGGTTGAGCGCCGCCTCAATTGACGCGCGCGATGGAGAAGCGACGGGTGTTGGCGGGAGCCCACCGCGCACAAAGGTGTTCCAGGGGACAAGGTCTTGCGGCACTCGTGGCGGCACCAATCCAACATACGGCTGAGGTGGGAAGGTCCAAAACTCGTAGTTCTCCCACTGTGAGAGCTTCAAGGTTCGAAGTGCCGCTGAGTCGGCCACCCAGATGATGGTCGGGTCTGCAAAGAGACCGATCCCCTCCTGAAGGCGATACGCGTAGACGCCCGCCATTCGCGGTCGCTCCTCGTCAAGGGCCGCCTCTCGTTCAACGATCGAGGCGAGGGTCAGCACCTCATGGAATGAGCGTCCATCTGCCGCGCTGCCGCGCAACTCAGCAGGAACCTGCTCGGCGAAGCGATCGAGCAGCATGCGGACAAAGCGCTCGGCAGTGGCGCTGACAGGCACATTGAATGTGCCAGATCCGAGTCTCCCCTCCAACGTTCCCCCGCGAGGTAGGTCAAGCCAGTCGTAGTCGGCGATCAGTACGGCAGGTGGCGTGCGCAAGAGGTCAAGGAGTTCGCGTTGCGTGAAGGGAAGATCGATCGTCCCCGCTTGCGCAACGATCTGTTCGAGGCGAAGGCCTGCACGCAACTGCACGGCGATCGCCGGCTCGCGATACGGCTGTGTCAGTGCCGCGGCAACCTCTGCTGGCGTCATGCTCGCCGCCACCTGAAAGACTCCCGCCTGCAGCTGCCCCTCAAACCCAGCGCGGCCAACCGCCACGATGAATCCTGTTGGATCAGCAATCAGCCCCGCGGAATAGAGTTGCTCAGCGATCGCAGCGGTGCTGCTCCCTGCGGCGATCTCTACCCTCACGAGCGACGTGTCGTCAGATGCGGGATTTGAAATGCGCGCACCGAGTCGCTCAACCGCAATGTCGCCAATCAGTGGGAGCGAAAGGATCCCAGGTGAACGAAGGCCAGCGCTGATGAGCGCGTCGCCCAGGATTGAGGGGGCCGCGGCACGACCCACGGCAAGTAGCAGAAGAAACGTGGCGAGCAGCGCAAGTCGACGCGTTGCGCTCACGCCTCGCCCGCCGCGCGAATCAGGCCTGGATCGACGTGAAGGCTCGGATCAGCTTCGTCCTCGAGGATGAGTTCAGCCGCCGCTTGGTCAATGGATGCACGGTATGCCGCGCGTCGACGAGGGCCAGGTTCGCCGCCGCCTGCACCACCCCCCTGCCGACCCACCCGCTCCTTGGCGCGTTCTGACGAGTAGCGCTCGTCAATGAACATCACTGGCAGGCGAAGATGCCTCGCGACCTCATCTGCCCAGCTGAGCGTCTTCTCACCCTGCGCGCTCGCACGTCCATCACTGTGCAGCGGGAGTCCGATCACGAGTCGTTCAATGCGTTGTTCACCGCAGATGACGGCAAGCCGTGCCGCATCCGCGCTGGCACGCTCCGCTCGCATCATCGTTGGGAGGCCACGAGGCGGGGCATCATCAACGGCGACGGCGAGACCGATGCGTCGATCACCAAGATCAATCCCGAGTCGCCGACCAACTCCGCTCATTCGGCAGCGCCGGTTGCGGGGACGCCGAGAGCAGCCGCCATCGCTGTAATCGCGAGTGCCGCATCACTCCCTTCCACGCCACGCCCTTGGCCCATGTTCGCCTTTCCGCCGCCGCGCCCGCCGATTGCCACCGCGCCAACCGAGACAATGCTCCCTGCGTTGGCCACCGCTGCATCAACCCCCTCAACAACAACAAGGATGTCTGGCGCTCCCCCCGAACGTACGAGGGCAATGACGCCAGGGCCCATGCGCTTACGAAGTTGATTCGAGAGTTCCTTGAGCTCCTCAACGTCCTCCACGTCAACACTGGCAATGAGGACTCGGTGGCCAGCAGGTGCGCTCGCCGCCCTTGCGACCAGCGCGGCAGGGTCAACGCGCTGCGCGCCACCCTCACGTGCCCGGCGCTTCGCGCCCTTCAGCTCCGCCTGGAGTTGGGTGATCTTCTGAAGGAGCAGCTCTTGATCCTGGAGCCCAAGAAGGTCGGCCGCCGCCTCAACGCTCTTCACACGTGCACGCAGATACTCGTCCGCCACTGGGCCGCTCAAGGCTTCAATCCGACGTAGGCCAGAACCGATGCTGCGATCAGAGGTGATGACGAAGCTCCCTACCTCGCCTGTTGCGCTGCAGTGGGTGCCACCGCAGAGCTCATGGGAGTAGTCCGCCATCCTGATTGTACGAACGCGCTCGCCATACTTCTCGTCGAAGAAGGCGTCCGCACCAGCGGCCACCGCCTCCTTCATGCTCATCTGCGCCGCCACAATCGGAATGTTGGACCGAATCGCGCGCTGCACTTCGGCCTCAACCGCGTCGCGCTCGTCGCGGGTCAAGGCACGGTCGAGCGGGTAGTCAAACCGAAGGTATTCGGGGTGGACGAGTGAACCGCGCTGTTTGGCGTCGGCGCCCGCAACGATGCGGATCGCACGATGAAGCAAGTGGGTCGCAGTGTGATTACGGACCGTTGCCGCCCGCCGCGGCGCGTCTACACGCAGCGTGACCTTGTCACCTACGGCGATCGGCCCACGCAGCTCCGTCTCGTGAAGCGTCATTGCGCCAACCGGTCGCTGCGTGTCCGTGATGCGGCCAATTGCTGCCCCGTTCGTCCCGAGCAGTTCGCCTTGGTCGCCAACCTGGCCGCCACGTTCGGCATAGAAGGGGGTTCGCTCAAGCACAAGTCGCGCACTCCCCGCTTCGGCGCGCGCCGCGCTCCCCGACTCGGTCAAAATTCCCTTCACCGTGGCGATCCCCTCAAGATGTTCGTACCCGATGAACTCTGTGTCGCCAACGGCTCGGAGCATCTCCTCCAGCTGCGCAACGGAGGCGGCGTGCTCGGCAAGCTCCGCCTTCTTCCCGCCACGAGAGCGCTCTCGCTGTTCCGCGAGCGCCGCGTCAAACCCGGCACGGTCTACCGCAACGCCCCGCTCAGCGGCGAGCTCAACGGTGAGATCAATAGGGAACCCGAACGTGTCATGAAGCTTGAAGGCGACGCCTCCGTTGAGTTGCGGCGCACCATCAGGGAGTTGATCGGCGCGCATCCCAACCGCGCTCGCCCCCTTTGCGAGTGGCGCCAACGCATCGGCAAGGAGGGCCGACCCGCCGTCGAGCGTCCGTGCAAACTGTGCCTCTTCACGCTCAAGTGACTCCACAACAACAGTCTCACTCTCACGGAGGTATGGGTACGCCTCGCTCATAATCCGAATGACCACGCGTGCAACCTCAGGGAGAAACGACCGCTCAATCCCAAGAAGTCGGCCGTGGCGAACCGCACGCCGAATGATGCGGCGCAACACATAGCCTCGCCCCTCATTCCCTGGACGTACGCCATCCGCGAGCAAGAATGTCACCGCACGCGAGTGGTCAGCAATCACCTGATAGCTGAATCGTTGCTTCTCAAACGTCGCTCCGTCGTGACCGGTGATCTTCTGCAAGAGCGCATGGATCGGGAGGAATAGGTCGGTGTCATAGTTGGAGAGCACCTGCTGGCTGACGCTGGCGAGTCGCTCGAGGCCCATCCCAGTATCGACACTCTTGAATGGCAGCTCGGTGCGCCGACCATCCGCGTGCTGTTCGAACTGCATAAAGACAAGGTTCCAAATCTCAAGCCAACGCGGGCACTGTTCAGAGTGATCGGGGGTACATTTCGGACCACAGGAGAGCTCAGCGCCGCGATCAAAGTGAATCTCCGAACATGGGCCGCACGGTCCGGTCTCGGCCATGCGCCAGAAGTTGGCATCGTCACCCTTCTCTACGTTCCCCCAACGAGCGAGGCGTTCCGCGGGGAGGCCAATCTCGTCCCGCCAGATCGCCGCTGCCTCTTCGTCATCGGAATAGATCGTCGCGGCGAGCCGGTCGGCTGGGATGCCGAGCTCTACCGTCAAGAACTCCCACGCCCAGTGGATCGCGTCACGTTTGAAGTAATCGCCGAACGACCAGCTCCCGAGCATCTCAAAGAGGGTGTGGTGCCGAGGCGTGCGCCCAACCTCCTCAAAGTCGTTGTGCTTCCCCGCCACCCGAAGGCAGCGCTGATAGTCAACCGCTCGGGTGTACGAGCGCGTCTCTGCACCACTGAACAGCTCTTTGAACTGCACCATCCCAGAGTTCGTGAAGAGGAGGGTGGCATCTCCTGCAGGAAGAAGCGAGGCGCTCGGCACGGCGGCGTGCCCGCGAGCCTCAAAAAAGGCGATGAATCGCGACCGCAGTTCGGCGGCGCCATATGAAGGAATCCGTGGGTCTCGCTTCATGAACCGAGCGTAGCAGAGGGATCCACGAGCTCCGTCGCCCTCAGGGCTGCCGACCACGCTCCCAGCCGCTCGCGATGCGGGCCGCGAGTCGCTCAACGATCAGTGCGCCGATCAGTGGGGCGGGCCATGCCACACCACCGATTGGGATCAGCCCACCAAGAACTCGCTCGCCGAGGAGTTGTCCGAGCAACGCACCGACCCCCGCGGCAGCGATCGCAATGGGTAGCAGCGCCCGGATCGCGAGGAGGCGCCCAGCAAGCGTCGCCACCGCAATCGTCAGGCCAATCAAGAGTGGCGCAGGCTCAAGCATGCAGTGGCGCGTGAGCACTGATCTGACCACCAGCGGCAAGTGTCTCACCGTCATAGAGCACCACCGTCTGGCCAGGGGATGGTGCCCAGAGAGGATCGCGCAACTCCAGTGTTGCTGCCCCACCCCCCTTACTAACCAAGCGCCCCGGCGCCGTTACACCGCGATGCCGGATCCTTGCCGCGCCATCAAGAACTACGCCAGCGGGCAACTCCCCGCTCGGCGTGGCGGCCCCCGTCAGCTGGATCTCTCTGCGCTCAAGTGATTCGCGGCGGCCGATCGTGATGCGATTCGTCCGCGGATCAATCGCGCTGACATAGCGCGGCGCCCCTCCCGTCACGGAGAGCCCACGGCGTTGGCCAACGGTAAATCCTGCGCTCCCCTCATGCGTGCCAACAACCTCACCCTTCTCGTCTACAACCTCTCCGCGCTGTGGCTCCCAGCCGCGCGTGCGCAAGAGCGAACGGTAATCGCCATCTGGGACGAAGCAGATCTCCTGGCTCTCTGGCTTCTCCGCCGTCGGGAGTCCGCGCGCGCGTGCCACCTCACGAACCTCGGGCTTTGTCATCCCCCCAAGTGGGAAGCGCGCCCGAGCGATCGCGTCGCTGCGGAGGCCATGCAAGAAGTAGGTCTGATCTTTGTCGCGATCCACTGCGGTACGTAAGCGCCATGAACCGCCGTCGGCGCTAACCGCGCGTCGCGCATAGTGGCCGGTAGCAACCACCTCGCAACCAAAGAGCGCACTCCCCTTCCCCACGAGTGCGCCGAACTTCACCGCGGTATTGCAGCCAACGCAGGGGCTCGGCGTCTCACCGCCGAGATATGCGCCAACGAATGGCTCGAGCACCGCATCGGCGAACTCGCGCTCAAGGTTCTGAATGTGGAATGGGATCTTCAGCTGGTCCGCCACGCGTCGCGCATCGTCCGCCGCGTCAAGGGTGCAACAACTCTTCCTCCCGCCGTCCACACGATCAGCAGCATCGTGAAGTCGCATCCATACGCCAACCACCTGATGTCCAGCCTCTACGAGGAGGGCTGCTGCAACGGAGGAATCTACGCCACCAGAGAGTGCAACAAGCACACGCTCCGACTGCGCCGCCTCCGGCTCCGCAAGCCACCCGCTGGGAAGTCCGTGTGTGCTCATGTGGATCGCACCTCAGTGAGCTCCTGATCGCGGACTCGCGCACATGTTGCTGCAACGATCGCCGCAGCTCGCTCTGCTTCGCCAATGCTGTTCGTTCGTCCAAAAGAGATCCGAATCCCGCCGCGTGATTCGTCATCAGAAAGACCGCAGGCGGCGAGCGCCTCTGACGGTTCACGTGAGCCGCTGATGCAGGCAGATCCTGTTGAGATGGCGAGACCCGCGTGATCAAGAGCGGCCACAAGGTCATCACCCAGGGCCCAGCTCGCGGCGTACGAGTGATGTCCAGGGAGCCGATTCGTACGATCAGCGGGGCCAGTACGCCGCAGCCCGTGTCCCTCTGGCGCGCCAAGCGCGTCGTCAAAGGCGTCGGAGAGTGCGTTCAAGTGCCGCCGTGTCCCCTCTCGTTCACGTGCCGTCAGCGTCACGGCATGCGCAAACGCTGCAGCGAGAGGCACCGCTTCAGTTCCACCGCGGCGCCCTCTCTCCTGTCCACCCCCGGGGACAAGTGGCTTCAGGCGGCGATCAGGTGCTGAGATCAGCGCCGCAATACCCGCTGGTCCTTCCAGCTTTGCAGAACCGATGACGAGATGCGTCGCACCAGTCTCAGAAAATCGCAACGCACGCGACGCGACCGCCTGTACGGCATCAAGGATCAGCGCGCCTGAGTCAGACTCGGGCCACAACGTTCGGAGCGCGGCGAGGTCTTGTTCGGTCCCAAGTTCGCCTGACGAGATCGCCAGGAGTCCCACGGCGTTTGGGCGCGAACGGAGACCGTCCAGATGCCATGCTCCGCTTGCGCTCACTGGGATCAGCTCGACCGACCCTCCAGCAGCCTGATGACGATTGGCGAGTGCTCGTGCGCCGCGGTGCTCCGCAGCCGTTGTCAGCAGTGCCCCGGCATCGGAGAGCTCGCTGGATAGCGCTAGTGCGAGCGCTTCGGAGGCGCTCCCCGTGAAGGTCACCTGACGTGACTCAACCTCGAACGTCTCCGCAATCGTGGCGCGCGCCTCATCAAGGAGCGCGCGGGCGCGTCGCGCCTCGGCGTGACCGCCGTTCGGATTTCCAATCCCGTCGCGGTACAGCGCAGCAAGCAGCTCTGCGACCTCTGTTCGAACAGGCGAGCCTGCAGCGTGGTCGGCGAAGATCCGCGCAGCGCTCATCGGAAGAACTAGTTCGCCTCGCGCATCTCGGCGCGCCGGCCAGCATCGCGACGACGATCGTTTTCGTTGAGGAGTCGCTTGCGCAGTCGAAGCGCCGATGGGGTGACCTCAATCAACTCATCAGGGCCGATGAACTCAAGCGCGTTTTCAAGCGCCATACGTCGCGGCGGCGTGAGTCGGATCGCTTCGTCGTGCGAGTGGGTGCGCATGTTCGTCAGCTTCTTCTCGCGTACCGCATTCACATCCATGTCTCCAGGCTTGGCGCTCTCTCCAATGATCTGTCCCTCATACGTCTGCTCACCCTCAAGCACGAAGAGTTCGCCGCGCTCTTGAATGCCGTAGAGGGCGTAGCCCGTGGTGACGCCAGTTCGGTCAGAGATGAGGCAGCCGTTTGTGCGATGCGGGATTTCGCCAACCCACGGCTTGTAGCCGGCGCTCAGCTGATGAATCAGCGCGGTTCCGCGTGTCTCAGTAAGGATGCGACCGCGTACGCCAATGAGTCCACGCGTTGGGATGAGGAAGTCGACGCGGGCACGGCCGTCTGCACCGTGCTGGATATTCTCCATGCGTGCGCGGCGCTCGGCCATGATCCCGGTGATCACGCCAACAAAGTCAACAGGGACGTCAATGGTGAGCTGCTCAAAAGGCTCCTCAACGCCGTTTGGCCCCTTATGCAGGAGCACCTCAGGGCGCGACACTTCAAGTTCGAACCCTTCGCGTCGCATCTGCTCCACGAGGATTGCAAGTTGGAGTTCGCCGCGTCCACGTACCTGGAAGGCTTCGCCCGTATCCGTTGGGCTCACCTCAATCGCCGGATTGCCGAGCACCTCCTTCTCAAGGCGTGCCTTCAACTGGCGCGACGTAAGGAATTTTCCATCCTTGCCGCCGATCGGGCTCGTGTTCACGCCGAACGTCATCTGAAGTGTTGGAGGATCAACGTGGAGTCGTTCGAGCGGTCGCGGATCTGCAGGATCGGTGATCGTCTCGCCAATCTCAACATCGGCGAGACCTGCGATGCCAACAATCTCACCGGGTCCAGCTTCAGCAACCTCAACGCGTTCAATCCCCATCGGGAGCGTGAGCGACGTCACCGTCCCGCTGATCGCGCTCTCTTCGCGGAGGATGGTGATCTTCGCCCCCTTGCGCACGATCCCGTTGCGAATGCGTCCAACGGCGATTCGCCCAACGAAGTCATTTGCCGCAAGGTTCGTGATCAGCACCTGTAGCGGGTGGCCAGGCTCGTGCATCGGCGCTGGCGCGGTTTCGAGCACCACGTCCAAGAGCGGGATGAGGTCGGTGCCAGGCTTCTCAAGATCGAGCGTTGCGGTGCCTGCACGCGCATTGGTGTAGACGATCGGGAAGTTGATCTGCTGCTCATTCGCACCGAGGTCAAGGAAGAGCTCATAGACCTCGTCAATCACCTCCTTGATGCGTGCGTCGGCGCGATCGATCTTGTTGATGACGAGCACGACCGGGAGGGAGCGCGCGAGCGCCTTTGAGAGGACGTATCGCGTCTGCGGAAGTGGCCCCTCCGACGCGTCAACCAGGAGGAGTACGGCATCAACCGCCAAGAGGCTGCGCTCCACTTCGCCGCCGAAGTCGGCGTGACCTGGAGTGTCCACAATCACCACGCGTACGCCCTTGAACTGGATCGCCGTCTCCTTCGCAAGGATCGTGATCCCCTTCTCGCGCTCAAGGTCGCCGCTATCCATCACGCGCTCTACGAGCTCTTCGTTGGCGCGGAAGGCGCCGTTCTGGCGCAGGAGGCTGTCCACCAGCGTGGTCTTCCCATGGTCAACGTGCGCGACGATGCCGACGGTGCGAATGCCCGTCTGGGCGACGAGATTTGCGGGGGCGTTTAGGGCTGTCATATGAGGATTCTCGCACGCTTCGCGCCTGCGTATACTTTGGGCATGACCGTTGCCGCGCTGATCCTTGCAAGCGACACCTCCCTCGTGAGCGACCGCCCCTCTCCTGCCCTGAGTCGCCTCATCGAGGCGGCCTGGTCTGGTGGCGCGCACCCGATCCTCGTCGCCGGACTCACCGGAGCGGTGGACTTCGCTCCGCTCGCTCTGCGCACGGAGGCTGGCACTGCGCAGGCGGCGGGCGCTGAGGCGCTCCGCCTCGTTGGGGGGACCACCGCACTCCTCTCGCTCCCCGTGACACATGCGGGGGTTGATCCGGAGACGATCACAGCGCTGATCGCGGCGCACGGACGCACCCCAGATGAGACGTTGCATGCCGCGCACAACGGTGCTGTGGGTCCGGTGCGCCTCACCCCGTTGGCGCTCCTCTCCTCAGGAACAACTTCCGCTGGCACGGGGGTCGAATGCGGTGACGAAGCGGCGATCACACCATCAGACGGAAGGACTCGTCTTGGGTTCGAGGCACCGCCCGCGGACAGACACGCGATTGATCCGTGGGAGCGACGCGGAGGCGACGCCTCCTAGTTACCTACACGCGGAACAGCACCGATCCCTGGCCCTGGCGGCAGAAGCACCGCTGATCCGCGGTACGTCAGTCCACTGAACGGATCGTTGCGGATGAGTAGCGGTGCATCAAGGTCCGCAAGGTCGCAGTGCAGGGCAAGATGTGCCGCCGCAGTAACGGCGAGTGAACTTTCGATCATGCACCCCATCATTGTTCGCAGGCCAAGACTGCGCGCCCGCTCAATCGCCGCACGCGCGGGAAGAAGGCCGCCGAACTTCCGTAGCTTGATAACAATTCCGTCAACGCCCTGGGCCAGCGCGTCGACGCCCTCCACCGTGCTCACGCTCTCATCGGCGAAAATCGGCACACCGATCTGTTGGGCACGAAGCCACGCGAAACCGTCACGATCCGCGACAGCAAGCGGCTGTTCTACCAGTTCAATCTTGAACCGAGCGAGGCGGGGAATCAGGCGCGCCGCCTCCTCGCGACTCCACCCTCCGTTCGCATCGAGCCGCAGCGTCGCGTTTGTGACACCACGAACCGCTTCAACACACGCCTCATCGTCAACTCCGCCCATCTTGAGCTTAAGGATTGGCACCTCCGCAGCACGGGCTCGCCTTGCCATCTCATCTGGGGTATCCATCGCGATTGTGAACGATGTCTCAATTGGAGATTCTGCGTTGATGCCTAGTACCTTCCAGAGCGGCTCTCCCCGTGCCCGACCCTCCGCATCGTGGAGGGCGAGATCAACCGCACACTGTGCACCGCGTGAGGCGATGGATCCGACAGCGTCCCCTCGGACTCCAACGCGGACATGCTCGAGGCGAGTTGAACCAAACGAGGCGAGTGCCGCAAGGATCTCAGTGCTCGACTCACCAAGGTAAGGGACGATCGCCGCCTCACCATATCCGCCATCACGTTCAAGGATCACTGTTGAGCGCTCAGTAGAGACCCCATGCGCGATCCTCCACGGGTTTACAAGTTCAAGGCGCACGACCCGGGACTGCACAGCGCTGTCGCTCAGTGACGCTGCACTGCAGGGACGGCGCGAAGAAATTCGAGCACGCGCTCGCACCACGCCGCGGGGGCGTCGGTGTGCACGTTGTGACCAATACCGACCGGAATCCAGAGCTGGCTCCCTTGGATGTGCTGCGCCATGAAGCGTCCGTGCGCTGCCGGAGCATTAGTTGCGTCGTGTTCACCCTCGATCACGAGTGTTGGTCGCTGCACGCGAGCGAGATCAAGTGCGGTGTAGTTTGGTTCGCTGACGATCTCTGCGGCCGTACGACGAAGGAGGGTCGCCCAATAGTCGACGCCGTGACGTGCTGAATGGAGCTCAATCATCTCCATCATCAAGCTAGGATCCTCCACTCGCACACGCTCCGGATCCAGTTTCTTCGGAATCCGCTCCACAAGGTCTGCGCTCACATAGGCATTCGCTGCCTGAGGAATGCAGCTCGCTACCACGTCGGGATGCTCCATCAACGTCACGAGCGCCACGTTGCCACCATTGCTATGCCCGATCACGTGCGCCTGCTTGTGGCCGAGGGCACGAATCAGTGCGGCAGCATCGGCAGCCATCTCGCGAAACGAGTATCGACCAGCAGGATCGTCGCTCCTCCCGTGACCGCGACAGTCTGGGACGATCACCTGGAACTCCTGCGCCAAGCGCGGCGCCACCCCGCTCCAGTCGACAGATCCAGTGATGTACGAGCCGTGGATCAGGAGGATGGGGTCACGACCACGGACTGGCTCGCCGTACGTGTCGAAGTAAAGCTCTGCGCCGCGGATCTTAAGGGTGGGCATGCGCGCCACTCACTACCGTCGGCCCTGCGCTACTTCTGCGGCTTCACCGCAAGACCGAGATCGCTCCACTGCTTCGCATCAGGCTCTGACGGAGCCTCAAGCATCAGGTCGCTCCCCGACTGCGTCTTCGGGAAGGCCATCACCTCACGAATGTTTACCTGGTTCGCCAGCAGTGCCGCCCATCGCTCCACACCGATCGCAATGCCGCCGTGTGGTGGCGCTCCGTACTCAAACGCGTCAAGCAGCGCGCCGAACTTTGCGCGCGCATCATCAAGAGAGTGGCCCATCAGCGCGAATGAACGCTCTAGTAGTGCGCGATCATGGATGCGTACCGAGCCGCCGCCGAGCTCCCAACCGTTCAGCACCACGTCGTACTGCTGCGCGAGTGCCCTGCCCGCTGGATCGCCAGCCGAGCGCTTGCTCACATCACCTGACGTTGTGGTGAGCAGTTCCACATGCTCTGGCACTGGCGCGCTAAACGGATTGTGCGTCGCATCCCAGCGGCTTGACTCCGCATCCCATTGGTACATCGGGAAACGGTGCACCCAGCAGAAGGCGAGGATCTCAGGGTCTGCCATGTTCGCTTCAAGTGCGATCTCCACCCGGAGGCGTCCCAGCACTTCTGCCGAGAGTACGCGCTCGCCCGCAACGGCGAGAATGAGATCTCCTTCCGGCGCGGTGCTCTTGCCGCCACTCGCGCTCCAGATCACCTCAACCGACTCTGGCGAGAGGAACTTTGCGATCGGCGACTTGATCTCACCATCTGGCTGCAGGGCGATCCAGACAAGCCCGCTCGCGCCGTGGCGCTTCGCGCGTTCAGTCAGGTCATCAATTTCTGAGCGCGCAACGCCACCCTTCCCAGGGACGCGAATGGCGCGGATGCGGCCACCGCTGGCACGTACATCGTCAAAGACCTTGAAGCCGGTCGCGGCGGGGAGTGCGGCGCCAAGGTCGATCAGCTCCATTCCGTAGCGAAGGTCGGGCTTATCTGATCCGTAACGCTCCAACGCCTCTTCATAGGTGAAGACGGGGAATGGGAGCTGCTGCATCGGTCGGTCGGGCCTGGTGCGCTTCGTCACCTCAATCACCATCTGCTCCACAAATCCGCGCACGCTCGTCTCGTCCACAAAGCTCATCTCAAGGTCGAGCTGGGTGAATTCTGGTTGACGGTCGCCGCGTAGATCCTCGTCGCGGAAGCAGCGCGCGATCTGGAAGTAGCGGTCGAATCCAGCCACCATCAGAAGCTGCTTCATCTGCTGGGGCGACTGCGGGAGGGCGTAGACACTCCCCGGTTGAAGCCGCGATGGCACGATGAAGTCGCGCGCCCCTTCTGGTGTGGACTTGATGAGGATCGGCGTCTCGACTTCAACAAAGCCGTGTTCGTGATGCACTTCGCGGATCGCCTGCACCATGGCGCTACGCATCAAGAGTCGATCTCGCAACGGCTCGCGGCGAAGGTCAAGATAGCGGTGCTTCAGGCGGACGCTTTCGTCAATCGGCGCATCTGGCTCATTGATGTAGAAGGGTGGCGTCTTTGACTGTGAGAGGATGCGCACCGAGTCGGCCGCCACTTCAATCGCCCCCGTTGGGAGCTTCTCGTTCTCGGTTCCGGCGCGACGTGGGGTGACGACCCCTTCTACCGCGATGACCCACTCAATTCGTGCATCGACGAGCGCTGCGTGTGCCTCTGGCGCAGTCGCCGCATCAACCACCACCTGCACGATGCCGTAGCGATCGCGAAGGTCAATAAAGACGAGGCTGCCGTGGTCCCGGCGACGGTGGATCCAGCCGGCGAGACGGACACGACGCTCAGCATCGCTCGCGCGCAGTGCGCCGCAGACGTCGCTGCGAAGGCCGGTTGCGAGTCGTCCTGATTCGCTCATGCTCTCCTTTAGGTTCGCTTCACGAGTGCGGCAACGGCACGCAGCACGCTCGCTTCATCAGTCGGCTCTTCCTGTTTTCCATCGATCATGGCTCGAAGGCTATAGCGACCATCGGGTTCCACAATGATGACAGCGACCGCTCCGTCACGCGACGCACCTTCAAGCTGCTTCCCGATCTTACGGGGAGTAACGTCGGCGCGTGCGGCAGACCCTGTAGCCCGAAGCAATGAGGCGAGCCGAATGCGTTCCCCGATGCTCCCCTCGTCAATCCCGCAGATCACCGTCAGTGGTTGCGCGACTGCGCCAATCTCAATCTTCCGATCGTGAAGCGCATGGACCACACGATCCACACCGATCGCAAAGCCAATAGCAGGGGTTGCGCCACCACCGATGAGCGCCGCCAGCCCGTCGTAGCGCCCACCGCCACCAAGTGCGCCCTGCTGCCCCTCCTCTCCAGGGAGGAGGTACTCCCATGCGGTGCGACTGTAGTAGTCCAGCCCGCGCACCAAACGCGGGGCATCGATCACCTTCACGCCAGCAACGGCAAGGCCCGCGCGAACGACGTCGGCGTGCGCGGCGCATGCATCACAGAGGTGACCGGGGAGTGCAGGTGCGCTCTCCGCTCGCCGCACTGCGGCGGCGTCCTTCGAGTCCAGAAGTCGGAGTGGATTGTCACGGAGCCGAGTCCGGTCGACCTCTCCAAGCTCTCTTTCAATCGGAGCGAAGTGCGCTCGCAGCGCTGCCGCATAGGCAGGTCGACAGTCGCTACAGCCAACAGAGTTGAAGTGAACTTCAACGTCGGTAAGCCCAAGCTGCTTCAAGAAGCTTGCGCCGAGTTCAATCACCTCAATATCAATGCCAGGGCCAGCGTCCCCGATCGCCTCCACGTTGAACTGCGTGAATTGGCGATATCGACCCTTCTGTGGTCGGTCATGACGGAAGAATGGAGCGACGGTGACGAGGCGCACCGGCTGCGGGGCACTGCGCATGCCGTGCTGGATGTACGCGCGGAGGATTCCCGCGGTTGCTTCTGGTCGCAGTGCGAGAGGCGTGGAATCCTCTGCATGCGGAGCGAGCCGATAGAGCTCCTTTGCAACCACGTCGGTAGCACCACCAATACCACGCTCAAAGAGTGCACTCTCTTCCGCGATTGGCGAGATGATGCGCTGGTAGCCCGCCGCCTCCGCGGCGGCGTATGCCGCTCGCTCAACTGCTGTGACGGCTGCGGCATCTGCGCCGAAGAGGTCGCGCATCCCGCGTGGCGCCTGGAAGCCGCTCACTGGCGCTGCTCCCGTGCCACGCTGCGCACACCACGAATTCGCTCGATGCGCGCCATCAAGCGGGCCAGTTCACTAATGGAGCCAACGGCGAGGGTGGTGAGAACCTCCGCGTTACCAGAGCCGGTCATCCCAACCGATGCGGCGAGGATGTTGACCTTCTGGTCAGCCACCACTTGCGTGATGTCGGAGAGGAGCCCAGTTCGGTCGGAGGCCTCAATGCGAATGGTGACCGGATAACTCTCAGTGGTTGCCGGTGCGATCTCCCACTCCACGTCAATCAGCCGGGAGGCCTCACGTGCGGACGAGGAGGTTGAGCAACTCGCGAGGTGCACGGTCACCCCCTTTCCACGCGTGATGAATCCAACAATTGGATCGCCAGGGAGCGGACGGCAGCAGCGTCCGAACCGAGTGAGGAGATCTGGAACCCCCTTCACACGGATCCCGCCAGTGCGCTCCGCTGGGGCAACCTGTTGCGGCGCCACACTGAATGGGAGGATCTCCTGCGCATCATCCGAGGCCACACCGAGGCGCGAGACCACCTGCTGCGGCCCAACCGCTCCGTAGCCGATCGCCGCGAAGAGATCGTCCGCGCTCCCCTGGTTGAGCTGCTTCGCCACCTCTTCAATGCGCTCTCTGCCGACCGCCTCAAGCGAACTGCGCGCCAAACGTCGCAACTCGCGCTCCAACGACTCTCGCCCATGGGTGATGTTCTCGTCGCGTTCCTGATGCTTGAACCACTGTCGAATCTTGTCGCGCGCTTGGCGCGTCGCAACAATCGCCAACCAGTCGCGGCTCGGGCCGTGCTTGCCACGCGCGGTCACCACCTCAACGATGTCGCCAGACTTGAGCCGATACTCAAGCGGCACGAGACGATTATTGACCTTCGCTCCAATACAACGGTGCCCAATATCCGTATGAACGAGATAGGCAAAGTCGAGAGGTGTAGCTCCCGCCGCGAGCTCCTTCACATCGCCCTTCGGCGTGAACACGTACACCTGATCTTGGAAGACATCCAGACGGACACCTTCCAGGAACTCAGATGCATCGGTGACATCACGCTGCCACTCAAGGAGTTGACGCAGCCATGCAAGTTTCGCGTCATAGGCCGCATCCGAACGGCTCCCATCCTTATAGCGCCAATGCGCGGCGATCCCGACCTCTGCGACGTCGTGCATGGAGCGGGTACGGATCTGCACTTCAAGTGGTCGCCCATCAAGGGCGACCACCGCCGTGTGCAGGCTTTGATAGAGGTTGTTCTTCGGCACTGCAATGTAGTCATCAAACTGACCAGGGATTGGGCGCCACACCGAGTGCACCGCCCCAAGCGCCGCGTAGCACTCGCGAAGGTCTTCAACCACAATGCGGATCGCAAAGACGTCATAGATCTCAGAGAAGTCCGTGTTCTTTCGGGACATCTTCTTGTGGATGGAGTACAGGTGCTTCGCACGACCGGTGAACTCTGCATGAATGCCCGCACGCTCCAACTCCGGACGGAGCACCTCAATCGCTCGCGTGACGTATGCAGCGCGAGCATCGCGGCGCATGTCAACAAGTCGGGCGAGCTCGTGATATCGCTCAGGCTCAAGCGCCTTAAAAGCTAGATCCTCAAGCTCCCACTTCACCTGCCAGATGCCGAGACGCTCCGCGAGTGGCGCGTAGATCTCAAGGGTTTGGCGTGCAATGCGCCGCTGTTTCTCAACGCCGAGCGCCGCAAGCGTGCGCATGTTGTGCAGTCGGTCGCCAAGCTTGATCAGCACGACGCGGATGTCTTGTGACATCGCCAAGAACATCTTGCGGATGTTTTCTGCATGCTGCTCTTCCGCAGTAAGTGCGGAGAACTTACTCAACTTCGTGACGCCGTCCACGAGGGTGGCAACCTCGTCTCCGAATCGTTCGCCGAGCTCGGTTGTAGTGATACTGGTGTCCTCTGGGACGTCGTGCAGGAGTGCTGCGGCGAGCGTGGTCGCATCAAGACCGAGATCGGCAAGGATCAACGCAGCCTCCGCCGGGTGTGTCACATACGGCTCTCCAGAGGCGCGCACCTGATCTCCGTGCGCCTGCACAGCGAAATCGAACGCGGCGGCAACAAGTGTTTCGGCGCTTGCATCCTCATGGTGTGCGGATACTTTTGAGAGGAGCGTCTCGCGCAGCTCAGCGACTGGTCGAGCGAGCGCGCGAACCTTTGCGATCGGGTCGGGAACCTGCGGCGCCCGAGCGCCTTCGCGACTGATCGGCTGCGGTTCTGCGCTCATGTGTGCTGAGGATAGCCGAGCGAGGTGAGCACCTCAGTTGCCACCCTCACCTCATCCCACTCCTCCGCACCTCCGCTCCGCTCGATCGTCCGCTCATGCCCCTTCCCCGCGAGCAGCACGACGTCGCCGGGCCGCGCCTCGCCAATCGCAGCCCTGATCGCAGCCCTGCGGTCATGGAGCACCGTGACCCGATCCTTGACCGCTGCGCCCACGTTCGCCTCTGCGGCGGCGTAGATCGCGGCGGCAATCACGTCGGGGCTCTCTCCGCGCGGATCCTCATCCGCGATCCAGACCCGCTCCGCCTCGGTGCACACACGGCCGATCGCGGATCGACGTCCCGCGTCTCGCTCTCCTGCAGCGCCCGTCACCAAGAGGACACGCCCGTCTGGAGTCGCGAGCGATCTGGCCACCTGAATCGCCGCCTCAAGCGATTGGCCGTTGTGCGCGAAATCTACGATCACTGAGAAAGGTTGCCCGCATGCAACTCGCTCGCTCCGGCCCGGCGGACCAGGCTCCTCCGCAACTGCCGCGATCGCTGGCGCAAGCGGGAGTTCCCACGCCGCCACCAGGGCAAGCGCCGCGGCAGCATTGAGCGCGTTGATGCGTCCTGGCATGCGCAACTTCACGACGTGCCGAGCACCGTCCAACAAGAGCGCTCCATCTTCGGCAACATCAAAATTGACCACTCTGACTCCGGCCGCATCTGCCGCGGCAACGAACGGTGCAAGTGCGGGGTCGGCACGCCGTATCACTGCGAGCGGAGCAAGCCCCGCTGCACGACTCGCGTCCGAGCCGGTAATGCGCGAGATCAGTTGCAACTTTGCCGCGCGATATGCGTCAATGGTTCCATGCAGGTCAAGGTGGTCTGAGCCGAAGTTTGTGAACACCCCAGCCGCGTAGGAGATCGATGCCACTCGATCAAGCACGAGTCCGTGACTCGTGGTCTCGGCAACGACCGCGCGGTCGCCAGCGCGTCGAGACTCTTCTAGTTGCGCCTGCAGAGCTGGCGCCTCTGGTGTGGTCTGATGCATGGGGGTTGGACGCTGCACTCCCCCAACACGCGCGATCGCGGTTGAGAGGAGTCCTGCAGGAACACCGGCGGCGGTGAGCGCCGTCGAGAGGAACGTTGCTGTGGTGGTCTTCCCATCCGTGCCTGTCACCCCGATGACGATCAGTTCTTCGGACGGGTCCCCCTCCCACCAGGCGGCAGCCTCCGCAAGCGCACGACGAGCGTGCGTCACCGTGATGACGAGTGGCGCGCGATCTCCTGGCGCCTTCAGCATCAACTCAGCCTCAGCAGGCTCAGCAAGCGTGGCGATCGCTCCGCGGGCAATCGCTTCAGCCGAAAACTCTGCGCCGTTGGCGCGTGCGCCGCGAATCGCAACAAATATTCCTCCAGGGCGCATGAGGCGCGAGTCACTCTGCACCCCTGAGGTGATCTCCTGCGTCGTTTCAGCGCGCACTTCCGCAGCATCCGCGTGGAGCAGCCCGCGATCACGCAGTCGCGCCACGAGTGCACGGATCGTTCTCTCTGGCCGAACCTGCGCGCTCATCGGGCACCACCCGCCACGCGACGAAGCGCCGCTCGGAGCCGAGCGCCGAGGGGGTTGACCTCAATACGATGCGCGCCACTCATCTCGACCCATGATGCTCCAAAGGCACGCTTAAAGGTGTAGAGCCCGTACATGCGATCCCCAGGCTCCGGAATCTGACGGTGACCCACGATGTCAGCGCCGCCGAGGTCCGCAATCCTCCCCTCGATGCGCGCCTGATTGATCAACGTCCATCGCAAGAGCGGCACCACGCCCACGGGAGCTCGGTCGCCAAGATCGCGGGATCCGGCGTGATGACTGGTGAGGCGTTCACCATGCCGAAGCGCCGTCTCCACCGCGGCGAGCGTGCCGTCTGGAAGCTCAGCGAGCCACACCTCCATCTGCCCTGCGCGCATCAGATCTGACCAGGTGGGGAGCGTTCGGGCTGGGTCAATCGTTGCAAAGCCACGCCTCACTGCAGTCTCGTTCACGATGTCGGCTACGTTCGCAAGGAGCACGACATCAGGCGCTTCAAGGCGACGGACGGACACGCCAGCACGGCGCGCCGCACTCACCTCGTTCCGCTTCGTCGCATTGACCTGCGCGAAGAGCGCCTCCTCGCTCTGTCCGCGCGTTGCACTTGCGCGAATCCACATTGAGTGACGACTGAAGAAACTCTCTTCGCACGGGGAGAATCCAGCGGCGCTCCATGCATCGCGGAGTGACGTGCTCTCCTGGGCCCAGGGATCGACACGCAGCTCCACCACCCCCTCCTCGCGACGCAGCCAGTGAGCCACTCGCCGGAGTAGTTCAGGGATCTGAAGGAGCTCCTCTGGCGCTCCGTCCGCCGTGACTGCAGGGCCTCGCGAAATGCTTGCGATGCCGAGCCCAAGGATCGGAAGCTTCCGCACCGTCACGAGCAGCGGCGCTCCATCCACATAGAGCGGCACCACGCGTATTCCGCGTCGCACCCGATCCGCAGCAAATGCGCTCCCCTGGTGCATATCGCCACCAGGCGCAGCGACCGCACGCTCATCCCACTCGGCGCGCAACACAGGATCCTGGAAGAGGTTTGCGGGAGCGCGCTCAATGCCAGCGGTGCCGACGCGCGTCACGAGCGAGCCCCTACGCGCGAGCGGAGCGCAGCGGTGGCGTGACGCAACGCATCAAGAGGGGCGGTCGCCGCCGTTAGGCCGAACCGCCTGCTCAGGGCGAGATACGCAAGGAGTCCAAGGGACGCGGCGAGGCTGTCTGAAAACGCGCGCACGATCAGTGTCTCCCGCGTCAGCAGCGCGCCGAGTGCGGTGGCGAGTGTTGCTGCTATCGCGAGCGCGACGAGGGCGACGAGTATCACCGCACCAATCGGGTTTGCAAGATCGCGGAAGAGTCGCCCACCCAGATGCACGCGAAGTCTCAGCAGAAGGAGCAGCGACTCCAAGAGCTCTCCAATGAGCACCGCAACGGCGAGCCCCGCAAATCCGAAGAGGCTAATTAGCGGAGTTACGCTGAGCGCCATCGTTGCCGCGCCAATTAGACTGCAGAGCACCGGACCTGCTGTGTCCCCTGTGCCGTAGCAGAGGCGCGTCGCCACACTGGTGACCCCCTGAATCGGGAGACTGAGGAGCAGCAGACTGAGACCTGCGGCGAGGAGTGTGCCGACCGCGCTTGCAGGATCGATTCCCAACACGAGCTGCGCGGGATTTGCGGCGAGGAGCGCACCGAGAAGTGCGACGGGAGTGAGCATCCAGAGTGCCGCACCGAGCGTGGTGCGTGAGACGCGAGCAAGGCCCGCACGGCCTTCTGTGTGCAACACGCGTGCGGCAACGGGGAGGAGTGCGGTGCCAATCGAGCCAGCCACCATGGCGAGTGGCAACTGAACTAGCGAGAGCGCATACGACCAGGCGGTGATGCTTCCCGCGCCGAGCGTGCTCGCAGCGGCAATCAGTCCGGTGAGCACCACCTGGATCGCCAAGAGTCCACCAATGCGTGGCGCTAGTGAGTGGAGTGCGCGCAGGAGGAGCGGATCACCAAACGACGGCCGCACCAGCCGAAGTCCGCCCGCTCGAGCGTCAATCAGCGCGATTGCTGCGAAGAGAGCGGCACCGACCACCGTGCCAACCGCTGGCGCCGTCGTCCCAAAGGTGGATGCGCCGAAGAGTGTGAAGAGGATGACCGAGAGGTTGTACACCAGCGGCCCAATGGAGGAGGCGAAGAAACGCTCACTTGTCGCACTCCAGACGCTCGCCACCGCAACGATCCCGAGGCCCACGGAAGAAGGGGCCAAGATTCGGCTCAGCTGCGCCACCTCCTCCTGCCCAGCGACGCCAATCCCTGGAGCAAGCGCCTGCGCCAGCCCGGAGGCGAGCGTGATGGCGAGGAGCGCAACGGCAAGTGCAAGAATCCCGAAGAGAAGAAAGACGGCGCTGATAATCCTGTGTGCTCGCGCCGGATCACCCTCAGTTCGCAGGCGGACAACGAGTGGGACGAGCACGCTAGAGAGCGGCCCTGCAGCGATCAGCTGATAGATGATGTCTGGCACCTTGAAGGCTGCCAGGTACGGGTCAAGTCGACCGTCAGCACCGAACGCCCCAAGCAGGACGATCAATCGCACCCAACCGAGCACGCGTGATGCGAAGGCGGCAACGGAGAGGAGGACACTGTTGCGGACGGCCTGACTCGTCATCGACCACCTCCGCGGCGCGCACGCGGGTGAGCCGACGCATAGAGGCCTCGCAACCGCGTTGTAGAAACATGGGTGTACACCTGCGTCGTGCCGAGACTCTCATGGCCGAGAAGTTCTTGAACCACGCGTAGGTCCGCGCCGCCATCCAGAAGGTGTGTTGCAAAGGAGTGGCGCAACGTGTGCGGATGGAAGCCGGCGGGGAGACCGGCGCGTTTCGCCGTTGCGTCGAGTCGCGCGCGTGCGCCGCGTTCGCCAAGCGGCGCACCGTTTCGATTGAGGAAGAGCGCGGACGACGTCCCATCAGACGAGGCCATCAATTGCGGTCGACCGTCAGCAAGGTAGCGCTGGAGTGCGTTCACGCACGGCGCACCAAAGAGCGCAACGCGCTCCTTCTCACCCTTCCCTGTGACGCGCACCTCGCCGCGCGCGAGATCAAGGTCTCTCACCTCAATTGAGACGACTTCTGCAATGCGAAGCCCCGCACCATAAAGGAGTTCAATCAGTGCGGTGTCTCGTAGTGCATACGCCGCCGGCTCACCAGCTGCGGCTGTGTCAATGAGGCGCGACACCTGCTCCGCGCTCAAGACGTCGGGGAGTCTTCGCTCCCGTTGCGGACGTGCCAGCGCGTGCAGTGGATCCTTCGGCACGCTCCCCTGGCGCACCCAGAACCGATAGAACGTTCCGAGCGCCGCCAGTCGCTGCTGCACCGTTGAACGCTGCGCGCCATCACCGAGTCGAGCCACGTAGCGTCGAAGATCGGCACGTTCAGGTTGGCGCCAATCAATCCCCTCTCCATCGGACCAGGCGAGAAATCGTTCCACGACCGTACGGTACGAGCGAGTTGTCGCGACAGAGAGCGTGCGAGCGGCGAGGTGCTGCATGAAGGGGGCGACGCGAGGGTCCGATTCGGACGCTCCGCCACGCGTCACTGGAGCCGCTCTCCGGCCCCCACTCATCAGGTCGCCTCGTCCTCAGGAGCAGGTGCGCCGCCTGCGCTCTCCGCAGCGGCATCTGCAACCGCAACTCCAACGGCCACTCGTTTCGGCTTCCCCTTTGACTTGGTCGTTCGGGCACGAGAGGCAGCCTTCGCCTTGTTCCCCTCAGCCTTCGCGCCACCCGCGGCGGCGCGGCGTCCACGCTTCGGCGCGAATGCAAGCGGATCAGGTGTGCCGCCAGTGATCACGAGTCCGAGCAGCTCGCCCTCTGGGAGATCAACGCGCGCACCACATCGTGTGCAGATCCCCCCTTCATCATCTTTGCCAATGCCCGCCCCGCAGCCGCCATGCACCGCCCCCGTTGGGCGCGGGCGGATCGTCTTGCACTCCGGGTAGCGATCGCATGAATAGAAGTACGTGTTCCGCTTGGTGTTCCGTCGTGGGCGCAGCTTTCCTTGATGCTCGTCGCCACAGGCTGGGCATGCGGCTTCAAAGGCGAGGCGGAACTCCTCAGGGACCTCTGGCTTCGGAATGAATCTGCACTCGGGGTAACGATCACACCCAAGGAAGTAGCCGAAACGACTCCGTCGCTGCGCCATCTTCCCGCCGTGCTCGGCCCCGCACTGTGGGCACGGGAGCCCCGCCCCTTCAAGCGTGGGGACGTCGCCACCTGGCGTGTCATCGCCGATCACTTTGGAGAGCGATTTTCTCTCGGAGTGCTCTGGGTACAAACTGCACGCGAGATACCACCCGAATCGTCCGAGGCGCTCCTCCATTGGATGGCCCTCAGAGCACTTCTCTTCGCTCGGTCGGCTTCGGTAGTCGCCCGCCCCGATGCTTGCCGCCTTCTCAGTGACGAGCGGCTCAAAGGTTGCCCAGAACTTGCCAAGCACCTCACGCCAGTCCGCACGCCCTTCCGCAACTGCGTCGAGCTCCTCTTCCATCCCGGCCGTGAAGCCAAGGTCAACAAACGCGGTGAAGTGAGTGGTCAGAAGATCACACACCGTCTCGCCGAGTCGTGTGGCACGAAGTCGATTATCGCGGTCTCGATCCACGTACTCCCGCTCTTGGATGCGCTCAATGATCGCCGCGTATGTTGATGGGCGACCAATCCCGTGCTTCTCAAGTTCCTTGACGAGGGTTGGCTCGGTGAAACGAGGCTCTGGCTTAGTTTGGTGCGCAACCGCCTCCACCGTTGCCACCGTCCCCTTCGAGCCCTCAGGGAGATCAGGGAGTTGTGCTTCGGCGTCTTCATCTTCGTCGTCCTTCCCTTCTAGGTAGACGGCGGTGAATCCGGGTTCAAGGGTGCGCGTGGCGTTTGTCTTGAGTCGATCCTCACCAACACTCCAGAAGAGTGTGGTGGTTGCAGAGAGTTTGTCAGGCATCTGCGATGCGATTGCGCGGCGCCAAATCAGCGTGTAGACCTTCAACTCGCGGTCGTCGAGATAGGAGGCAACCTCTTCTGGTGTTCGATGGAAGCTCGTGGGACGAATCGCCTCATGCGCCTCTTGCGCGTTCTTTGACTTTGACGCGTATTGGCGGCCACCCTCAACGACCATCTCGTTCCCGAAGCGCACACGAATCACCTCTGCCGCTTCGCTGATCGCTTGCTGACTCAGCGTGGGAGAGTCCGTACGCATGTACGTGATCAGACCGGTGCGCTCTCCGCCAATGTCTACGCCCTCGTACAACTTCTGCGCGAGTTGCATCGTGACGCGTGAGCGGTAGCCGTGCTTTCGGCCAGCCTCCTGCTGCAACGTTGATGTAGTGAACGGCGGTACTGGTCGCTGCTTCCGCGTGCTCTCGCTGCGCTCGGTGACGGTGGCACTTCCGTTCGTGATCCGTGCAACCGCAGCCTCAGCTACGTCTGGCTCAATCTCAAGGTTCTCGCCCTTGGGTCCAACGAGGCTCGCTGGGATCACGAGCTCCGGGTCTACGACGGGCCGAATGCCAAGTTCAACCGTGCTGTAGTGACGCGGGATGAATGCCCGAATGGCACGTTCACGTTCAACGACGAGTCGAAGGGCAACGGACTGCACGCGCCCCGCTGAAGAGCGTGGGGCGACCAGACGTGAGAGGAGTGGTGAAAGTTTGTATCCGACGAGACGGTCCAGTATGCGTCGAGCCTGCTGCGCATTCACCAGGTCAAGGTTGATCGCGCGAGGATGACTGAAGGCCTCAAGGATCGCCCCCTTGGTGATCTCGCTGAAGGTGACCCGGCGCCGATCCGCCTCGGGGATTTCAAGCGCTTCGGCAACGTGCCAGGCGATCGCCTCCCCTTCTCGATCAAGGTCGGTGGCGAGCCAGACGGACTCCGCACCCTTCGCCGCGCGGCGGATGTCGGCGAGGCGCCCCTCCTTCTCCTCGATGATCTCGTAGTGCGGGGTGAAGCCGTTCTCCACATCTACCGCCAGGCTGCCGAGCCCCTTCGCCGCCTTCGGTGCGGGGGGATCGCCCTTCTTCCGTCGCGGACGCTTCGCCGCCACGCTCCCCTTTGCCGCGCGGCGCGCCTTCTGGGGGAGATCGCGAACGTGCCCATACGAGGCAAGCACCGTGTAGTCAGGGCCGAGGTAGCGCTCAATCGTGGCCGCCTTGGCAGGCGACTCCACGATGACCAAGTTCTTCGTCACTCCCTTACTCATGCGCGAGAGCGTAGCACCGCCCCTTCACAGACCCTCCAACGCCCTCCTCGCTGCTCAGCGAGGCCCTGGAGCGCCAGCAGGGTCAGCGCGCTCGGGAGCGCCCCTTCCACCCCTTCGCTCACCCCGAGCAGGTCCCCCTCAGTGAGCCCCGCCGCCCCAGCGCGGCCGAGGGCGTGAAGGATCAGACCGCGCAACCCGTTCGGCGTTGGCGCTGCTACTGGAAGCGTGTCCTGAGGTGCACGGACGGTTCTGTCTTCGCGCAACGACGCCGCACAGACACGGAGCCACGCTCGTAGCCCCTGATCGTCGACCAGCAGCTGCGGTGGGAGCACATCAGGAGGGAGCAGGGTGGGTTCTGCAGCGCGTGCGAGCCAGGAGAGGCCACCCACGGCGCTCTTCGCACCATTACGGTGATTCGGCGTGCCGGCCAGGTGAATCCTGAGGAGCGGATGGCCGAACGGATCCGTTCGCGTGCTTCGCCAACCGCGGCATCTGGGAGCCCAACAATGCGTACCGCAGGGATCCCTGTAGCAACGTCAACCTCCACCTCAACGGGGGCGCCGCGGATCCCAACGAGGGTGCTACTTGCAATGGAGAGTGGCATCGCGCCATCCTGCATACGAAGAGGTACGCGCCGCGTACCAAGAGGCGCTTACGTCGCGAGCGCCTCAATGTGCGAGATCAGCGCCGCGGACCAGCCCTCGAGCTCGTCTGCGCGGGCCACCGCCTCCTCCAGGGGTACGAGCGCACCAGCGAGTTTCTCTCGCTCCCTCACCTGAATCTCAGGCGACGCGAGTAGCGCAAGGTAGACGACCCCGAGGTGCACACGGCCAACATCATCACCGTCGTCATTGAGCAGTCCGAGCGGTGTGAAACGGGGCAGTGCTGGCGTGGCAACCTCTTCGTTCCACTCACGCGTGAGTGCCGCCTCAATCCCTATGTCTGCGGCGCCAATATGCCCCCCAACACCAAACGAGGCACGACCGTGAAGTCGGCGGTCGCTCGTCCCCTCGAGTCGATCCATCCAGAAGAGGAACGCGCGGTTCGTGGCATCCCGAAAGATCGCGATCGCGTACGGGATCGGCTGCTTCCATTCGGGGTCCATCTCAAGCTCTCGGCGAGGACGCACCTGCACCGCCCCCTCAAGTCGTGCGATCTCCGCCTCACCCTCTTCACGCGAAGCGAAGGCGCGAAAGCCGCGCCATGCTCCGTGCGGGAGCGCGGTCGCGCGCGGGATCCCCCAGATCATCTCATCGGCTCCGCGTGCAAGTGGGTCGGTGCGCTCCGGACCTTGGCTCACCCAAGCTCCTCAAGCGTCTCACGAGCCTCAGCGAGACGTGCCCGAATATCGGTGCGTCCTACGACTGGGTCGTTCTCCGCAGCCGCGAGACGCGCATCCCATCGTTCGAGTTCGTCGCGGAGCGCACGAAGTCGGCGACGTACCTCCCG
This sequence comes from Candidatus Limnocylindrus sp., assembly GCA_040397155.1. GTDB lineage: Bacteria > Chloroflexota > Limnocylindria > Limnocylindrales > Limnocylindraceae > Limnocylindrus. Next base: position 6,447 of record JBBAWP010000001.1, on the reverse strand, counting down.
TGCATTGGTCGCCAGAATGTCGGCACCCATCTCATCGGAACCACGCGCAAGCCGAGTTGCAGAGTTCCATCCGCTACTCGCCAGAAGGTGCGAGACGCGCCAACCATCGACCGCGCTCCCCTGCTCCCCCTGTGAAACGGCACTCACCAGCGCCGCGGAGAGGAGGAGTGGGAGGTGGCTGACCGCCGCCGTGGCGGCATCGTGCAGATCGGCATCCATCATGATCGGCTTCGCACCACAACTGGATGCAAGCCGTTCAACAAGAGCGGCGGCACTGCTCGCGCCGTGATGATCAGGGACAACGACCCAGGGACGACCAACAAAGAGGCTCGCCTCTGCCGCTCCGAATCCTGTCTCATGCTTCCCCGCCATTGGGTGCCCACCACAGAATCGCAACGTTCGCTTCGCCGCTTCAGCCATGATCCATCGTTTCGTGGAGAGCACGTCGGTGATGACCGCCCCCTCCGCCAGACGGCCGCTGCGCCTGCAGATCACGAGTTCGTCAAGAATGCTCGTCGCAGCGATCGGTGGTGCGCAGATAACGATGAGTGCCGCCCCGTCCACCGCTTCGGCGATCGTCCGCGCCACGTGATCAACCGCGCCCGCCTCGAGTGCCGCTCGTGGGCCCGCGGAACTCGGCGTCCAGGCGGCGATCTCTACGCCGGTCGGGTCAAATGGGCCCACCCCCGCCGGGTCCTCGCGAAGCGCCTTCGCGATGGAACCGCCGATCAGTCCGAGGCCGAGAAGTGCGATGCGCACGATGCGCTCAGCAGAGGGCCGCGATCGCGTCGAGCGCGCGAATCACTGTACGAATCCCGCCTTCAAAGTTTCCAAGATCCATCGACTCGTTCGGCGCATGCGCGTTGTCATCTGGCGGCGTAAAGCCGAGAAGCACCACGGGGAGTGAGAGCTCACGCTGGAAGAGCGCGGCGATTGGGATCGAGCCACCCTCTCGGATGTAGAGCGGATCCGCACCGAAGGTCTCCTTCAACGCATTCGCGGCCGCACTCAAATACGGATCGCCGAGCGGGGTGAGGAACGGATATCCATTGCCGAGGTTCTGCACCTCAACCTGAAGCCCTCGCGGGGCAGCCGCCTTCAGTGCCGCCTCTACCTGCAGCGCAATCTTCGCTGGGTCCTGCGCGGTGACCAGGCGGCACGAGATCTTCGCGTGCGCGTGTGCTGGAATGATCGTCTTACTCCCATCGCCAGTAAAGCCGCCCCAGATCCCGTTTACATCGAGCGTTGGCCGGGCACCACGACGCTCTACGGTGCTGAACCCCGCCTCTCCTTGCGTCGCCTTGGCGTCAATCCCTGCGAGATAGCTGGCCTCGTTAAACGGGAGCGCAGCAAAAGCAGCGCGATCGTCTGGGGTGAGCTCTACAACATCGTCATAGAAGCCGGGCACGGTCACGTGACGGTTCTCGTCGTGTAGGGAGGCGATCATTGATGCGAGCGCGTTCGCTGGATTGATGACCGCACCGCCGTAGCTACCAGAGTGCAAGTCAACATCTGAGTTGCGCACGTCAACCTGCATGTAGGTGATCCCTCGGAGTCCAACCGTAAGGGCTGGACGATTCCCATCGAAGAATCCAGAGTCGCTAATGATCACGGCGTCGCCGCTGCAACGCTCAGGATTCACCGCCATCCAACGCTCTAGGTTGACGGAACTCGACTCCTCCTCCCCCTCAAAGAGATACTTCACGTTGACGGGAAGCTTGCCGCGCGTGCTCAAGAGTGCCTCGAGTGCGGCGAGGTGGATGAGGATCTGCCCCTTGTCGTCGGCCGAGCCGCGACCGAGCATGCGCCCATCGCGAACGATCGGCTCAAACGGACTCGTCTTCCAGAGATCGAGCGGGTCGCCAGGCTGCACGTCGTAGTGTCCATAGATGACGATCGTTGGCAGGTTCGGATCTTCAATGCGCTCGCCCACCACAATGGGATGGCCACCCGTCTCACTCACTTCGACGAGCTGAGCGCCGATCCGACGCAACTCTGCCGCGAGCCACTCTGCAGCCTTGCGGCAGTCAGGCGCATATTCAGGGATCGCCGAGACGCTTGGGATCGCCAAGAAGTCCGCATAGCGCTGCATCCGCTCCGCATGGGCGGCAACGATCTGCGCCTCCTCTGGGCCACTCAGCGGGGCCCAGGCGAGCGTTGGTGCGTACGCCATCAGGCGGGCTGCCCTGCGGCCGCCCCTCCCGTCGTTGGCTTGGCACCCTTCGCCGCTTCAGCTGCTGCCGCCTCAACCTCCTCCTTCGTTGGGATGTTGACCCCAGCGGAACGGAGTCGAGCGATTAGATCGGTGTACGCCGCGGGCTTCGGCGGCAAATCGGCGAAG
>JBBAWP010000001.1:0-4096 GCA_040397155.1 Candidatus Limnocylindrus sp. | reverse complement strand
GTCTCTTCCGAGATCAGCTTCGCCGCCAACGCATCAAGGCGATCGCGATGCTTCGTCAGCACCTCGCGCGCGCGTGCTGCACCTCGATCGATGATCGCGCGTACCTCTTCGTCAATCTGCTTGGCAACCGCATCGGAGTAGTTCTTCTGCTCTGACATCTCACGGCCAAGGAAGATCATCTCGTCTTGACGACCGAGCGTGACTGTCCCGAGCTTCTCAGACATGCCGAATCGCGTCACCATCTTGCGAGCAAGATCGGTCGCCTTCTCAATGTCATTGGATGCGCCAGTCGTTGTATCGCCAAACACAAGCTGCTCCGCAACGTTTCCGCCGAGCATCGCGGCGATCTTGTCTTCAAATTCGCTCTTGCTCTGCAGGTAGCGGTCTTCTGTTGGCAGGTTCATCGTGTAGCCGAGCGCCATGCCGCGGCTGATGATCGTCACCTTGCTGACCGGATCGCACTTCTCAAGGATTCGCCCAACCACCGCATGACCACCTTCGTGATACGCGATGATCTGCTTCTCTGGCTCAGTGATGAGGCGGCTCTTCCGCTGCGGGCCAGCCATGACGCGATCCAACGCTTCAGCAAACTCATCCATGCCTACCACGCGCTTACTACGGCGCGCAGCAAGGATTGCCGCTTCATTCATGAGGTTCGCAAGGTCGGCGCCAGAGAATCCTGGCGAACGGCGTGCGATCTCCTCAAGGTTAACCGTCTTGTCGAGCGGCTTCCCCTTCACATGCACCTTCAAAATGGCGAGTCGGCCCTTCAGGTCAGGGCGATCAAGGATCACCTGTCGATCAAATCGGCCAGGGCGTAGCAGTGCCGGGTCAAGCACATCAGGACGGTTCGTTGCCGCAATGATGATGATGTTGGTTCCGGTCTCGAATCCGTCCATCTCCACCAGGATCTGGTTCAGCGTCTGCTCGCGCTCGTCGTGTGAGCCACCGAGCCCCGCGCCGCGCTGTCGACCCACGGCATCAATCTCATCAATGAAGACGATACATGGGGAGTTTCGCTTCGCCTGATCGAAGAGATCACGCACGCGTGACGCCCCGACGCCGACAAACATCTCAACAAACTCGGAGCCCGAGATGCTGAAGAACGGCACGCCCGCCTCACCAGCAACGGCGCGGGCGAGGAGCGTCTTACCTGTTCCTGGTGATCCGATCAGGAGGACGCCCTTAGGGATCTTCGCTCCGAGCGCTTCGAATCGTTCTGGGAACTTCAGGAATTCGACGACCTCGGCGAGTTCAGCTTTCGCCTCTTCCACGCCTGCGACTTCAGCAAACGTGACTGGCGTCTTGTTCGCCACGAACATCTTCGCCTTGCTCTTGCCGAAGCTCATCGCCTGGTTGTTCTGGCCTTGCGCGCTGCGCATCATGAAGATGAAGAGTCCGCCGATCAACAGCACAGGGAGGAAGGCGCTGATCAGCAGGCTGAAGAGCTGTCCCGAGTCATCGGGCGCTTTCGCGCCGAACGTGATGCTCTCGGCGCTCTGTCCGCCCGCGGAGGCCGCGGTGAGTAGGTCGTTATAGACGTCTGTCAACTGCGTAGGGACCTGCACCTGGTAGTTCTCTGGCGGCGACCCCTTCAGCGTGATGGTGAGCGTCTGGTCCTGCTGAACGACCGCGTCCACGCGACCGCTCTTCACGTCACTCAAGAAGGCGGAGTATTCCTTGCTTGGGGCGGGAGTCGGCGAGAGGAGGACGCTCCCAAGGAGTAACACCGTGCCCAACAGGAGCATCAGCATCACGGCACCATTACGGAGGGACTTCGGGATCACGTGGACCTCCTCTGCTCTCAAACCTTCGTGGCGCTGGTAGCGAGGGCAGGAATCGAACCTGCTACCAAGGGCTTATGAATCCCCTGCTCTACCGGTGAGCTACCCCGCCTCGCGCTCAGTCAAGGATACCGAACCCGCGCCTGCAGCGCAGTACCCCGCCTTCGCTCCCCTGGACGGCTCAGGTAGGCTCGCAGCATGATCAGCGTCCTCGTCCTCTGCCACGGCAACATCTGCCGCTCCCCGCTCGCGGAGGTGCTCCTCGAGGCGGCCATCGCCACTGATCCCGCCCTCTCTAGACAAGTGCGCGTGAGCAGCGCGGGAACCTCCAACGAGCACGAAGGGGAAGGGATGCATGAACACAGCGCGGCGCTACTTGCGCGTCGCGGGCTGCGCGCGGAGCACCGCGCCCGTCAGTTGACGATCGCGCTGGCCGATCAGCAAGACCTCATCCTGGTAGCCGACCGCTGGAACCTCCGCGATGCGCGCTCCATTGTTGCGAGTGGGATCCGCCGCGCCGAGGTTCGCCTCATTCGCGACTATGATCCAGCCGCTCAAGGGAGCGATCTCGATGACCCGTGGGGCTATCCAGAGAGTGCGTATGAACGCGCCGCCGAGGAGATCAGTGCCGCGCTTCCTGGAATTCTAGAGTCGCTTCGCGCGCGCTGAGCCGGACGCGAGCAGTCGCTACGGCAGCTTCTCGTACGCGTCAACCACCAAATCTGCAAAGCGAACTGGGTCAATCGTTAAGCCAACGTCGCAGTTGGCTGCGCGACCGTCACGATTCAATCGATACGGATTCGCATCACCGATCGTGCGGCCTCTCGCTGGGCCTGATGTAGCGTCCACCGTCACGTGATAACGAGCAACCCCCACGAGGTCAGGGATCGCAAGGTGTAGTACCGCAACTGCATCATGAATTGCCATCTTCTCTCCTTGACCCCATGCGGCTGAACGCTCAAAGGAGTACTGGAGGACTTCGGCCGCAACCTTGGCGGATGCTCCCGGGAGCGCTGAGAGTCGCGTGAGGATGCTGCGGTCCAGAATTGCGTGATGTGTCACATCGAGGCCAATCATCGTGATCGGGAGTCCGCTCGCAAAGACGACCTCGGCCGAGGTGGGGTCGGCATAGATGTTGAATTCGGCAGACGCGGAAGAGTTCCCTTCACCGACTGATCCGCCCATAAGGCAAATGTGCGCAATCTTTGGCGCCAGGTGCGGATAGCTTCGAATGAGGAGTGCAATGTTGGTGAGTGGACCGATCGGGACGAGCGCCACGGGATCAGGGGAGGCGGCGATCAGGCGCGCCATCAACGCAACGGCCCCTTCGCTCTCAGCCTTCCGAGGTGCTGCGGGCAGCTTCGTGTTACCGAGTCCACTTTCGCCGTGCACCTCCGTCGCGCGCTCAAGTGGACCAGTCAGAGGACCGACCGCGCCTTCAGCGACGGGGACGTTGCCAGCACCGTAGAGGTGCATCAGTCGAAGTGCGTTCTCTGTGCAGTGATGGACGTCCGCATTCCCGCCAACGCTCGTGACTGCAAGCAGGTTAAGTTCTGGGCGCGCAACGGCAAGTGCAAGTGCAAGTGCGTCATCAAGTCCTGGGTCGCTATCGACGATGATCGGGAGCGGCGCGGCCGCTGTACCGACTGGTGCCGTTCGGGGCGCGAGGGCTGCGTGGTGGAAGGTAGGCCAGCCAATGCGCGGACTCTCACCGCTCACTGCCGAGCACCCGCTACTTCCACGTGACTATCCCTGTTCGTACGGTCGGCCCGCCGATGCTGGACCGCGCACTCGACCAATCAGGCCAGCAACCACAATGATGGTCATCACATACGGCACTGCCAACAGGACCTGCGGCGGAAGTCCAACGCCAAGAATGGAGAGGAGCGTCGATGCCGCTTCAGCAAAGCCGAAGATGAGCGCCGCTCCAAGTGCATTCCATGGCTTCCACGCGCCAAAGATCAGGGCTGCAAGCGCAATGAATCCGCGCCCCGCCGAAATACCCATCCCGAAACCGCCGGTTCCGCTAAGCGCGAGATAGGATCCCGCGAGCCCTGCGAGCGCTCCCGCCAGGATCATCGCTCGGTAGCGCAGCTTCATCACGTCAACGCCAACGGTCCCCGCGGCTGCTGGCATTTCACCGCTCGCGCGAAGTCGTAGGCCCCATCGCGTGCGGAAGAGCATGTACGTGAAAAATGCGACAAGGATCAGCGCAAGATAAGAGTACGGACTCAACGTAAAGAGCAGGTTGCCAACGATCGGAAGATCGCCGAGCACTGGAATCTTCACCGGAAGGATGCTCACTGGACTGT